>CAYHWL010000021.1:0-16788 GCA_964359785.1 uncultured Methanosarcinales archaeon
TTTCGAAGAATTGGCAGCGAGATTTGGAACGCAAGTGAAAGTAGTCTCGGTAGAAACCCGTGAAGGCGTCCAGTTACGGGACCTAGGCAAAGTCGCCGCCATCCTACGATATGAGCTGGTGCATGGTTAGGTATGCCGTCCTACAATCTCTTGGTCAAGGAATCTTTCGAGACGCTCTTTCCCGAGAAAGTCAGCCAATATGAGTTCATCCTCAAATATTCTGCCGCTTTCTCTGGTTACAACGCGAATGCGAGGATGAGGGGCAACACGATTATTTTGAGGATGTCAAAGGAGTGGCGTGGTGTCTCAAGAGAGATCCAGATGGGTCTTATCCAGGAGCTCTTGATCCGTCTTTTCAAGAAGAAGATGCACACTATGAATATGGATCTTTACCATATGTTCCTAAAAAGGATCCATATAGCGATTCCAAAAGATCAGTCTGATGACATCCTAAGATCGGCATTTGAGCATCTTAACGAGGCGTATTTCAATCAGACGATGGAGATCCCTAACTTGAAATGGGGCCAAGACTCCACAAGGCGTTTAGGAACATACGAGTTTGGCACCGACACGATCACGATAAGCCGCATCCTCCATCCCAATAATTGTCCTGACAAGGAACTTATGCACTATGTCTTATACCATGAGATCCTTCACAAGAAGTTCAAGTTCAATAGTCACGCTGGCCATACGAGGGCGCATACGAGGGAGTTTAGGGAATGGGAGCGGAACTATCCAAATGCTCCCCTTTTGGAAAAGAGGCTCTCTTTGCTTGCCAGCAAGAGAAGATTCACAAAATCTCTCAAGCCAAGCACATTGTTTGGCATCCCTTGGCCGTGACGACAAAAATTAGATATACTCTTTCGCCTATAATTTCCCTGATTTGCGAGGTGTCGATATGGCAGGAGTCTGGGTATGTGGATTGGATTTTAGTGAAGGTATCAGATTAGTGGTTGATGGGAGAGGTTTTGATCCTAAGAAAAGTGATCTTGAGGTTCGTGTGAAGGGCAAGATTATTGACGGTGTTCTGGTTCCGGGTGAGGAATACACTCCGCTTCACACTAACGGAATCAGGTACAGCAATGACGGGCCCCAATACAAGTGATCCATTTATTTTTTTAGTACTCATCATACCCAAGATCCTTGGGATTCTTGGAGAATGAATTGGCAAAATCCGTAGGCAGGACATCTCTTAGCCCTTCTGGGAATAGTTTGTATCCGTCTAGTGAATCGATTGACACCCATTTGGCTTCTGCTATCTCCCCTTCCGAATCATCAACAGAAAGATTCCCTCCAATCGTCCTGCATAAAAAGTACACTTCAAACCTTCGTGTTTTCTTGAGCACATCAAACCCTTGCCGTAGGTATAACAGTTTCTCGATTGCCACAGCGTAACCGGTCTCTTCCTTGGCTTCTCTGGCACAAGCATTGGTCACGCTCTCTCCTTGATTTATCGACCCTCCAGGAAGGACCCAGTATTCGCTTCCCATGCGCTTTTTCTTGCATAACAAGACCTTATCGCCATCAAGTATCACTGCATTTACACAAAATAGTTTGTCCATGCTCCCAAAATTCTCTTCCTCTTTAAGAAAATACCCTATTTTACTATCACACTGAATCTATTGCTGGTGATTATTTTGGTGTCACCTGCTTCTACGAGATCAAATCCGCATACGAAATTTCCATTCAATCCGGATCTCGGCTCGATTGAGAGTGGGACTATCATAGAACGATTTGCATCGATCAGGATAGTATCATATGTGTTGAAATTGATCCCGTCGGTGATTGCGCAGCCAAAACCCGAGCGTATATTGTATGTGACTTCTCGATCATTGTTGTTGTGTAATGCAAAATTTGTGGTTGTGGCGCCGGAGTCGATTGTCCATTCTGTATTGAGGAATGTCACCTGTTGGTTGGAGCCCTCTAGAATCCTCATCTCCTCTTCGGTCAATGAGGTGGCTATACCTGACATTTTTTCGAAGGTGCCTCCAAAAAAGGAGGGGACGATCATGATGAAGAATACAACACTGATCACTGAGGTTACGCACCCTATGAGTCCAGCGGCGAATGCTATTTTTTTGGTGTCATTTGGTCCTTTTAGTAATGCCCATATACCTAAGATCACGCCTAGTATTGGGGCAACTGGCACAAAGAACAACAGGCTTAGGACAAGGGCAAGCGAGGCTATGCTAAATCTCATGTCTTATCCGGTTTCTCAGGATATAAAAATATTCCCAGACTATCCTCAATTCCAGCAAGGCTTATATACCCCTTGAATTCCCTCTCGTCCTATGAGCGACACTAGACCAGCGAGTTCAAACGATCTCCAGAAGGGTTCATACCTTATGGTTGAGGGCATCCCATGTAAAGTGGTGGATATCCAGACGTCAAAATCCGGTAAGCACGGTCACGCTAAGCATCGAATCACGACCATGGGCCTAATCGATGAGAAGAAGCGTATCATCATCGTTGCTGGCGGAGAGAATGTCGATGTCCCTATCGTGGAGAAGAAGAATGCTCAAGTTCTCTCTATTGTGGGAGACGTCGCCAATGTCATGGAGACCGAGACTTTTGAGACTTTTGATCTTAAGATCCCAGATGAGCTAAAAGGCCAGGTCACTGAAGGGACTGTCATCATGTATTGGTCGATTCTAGGCGATCGTATGATGAAGGGCATCAAGACTGCCGCATAGCTTTAAAAACAGAGGAGCAACACAACTAAAATGGTCAAATTCCCAGAGGCTGAAAGCAGGATTTTCAAGAACAAGTTCGTCTGCCGTAAGTGTAAATCTGTCATGCGCTCGACTAACATGAAGGTCATCGCTGGCGATGTCTCTTGCAGGAAATGTTCTGCCAAGGTCCTAAAGCCAAAACGTAAGAAGTGATTTTTTCCATCTATTTTTTATAATGATGATATAGGTGCAACTCTATGGGAATCGATTTTATCTTTGGGATCGTGTTTGTCTTTATCATGGCTTTGTTCCTCTACAAGGCCAAGTCGAAGGTCCGTCTCCACAAGATTTTGTTTCCGCTAGTCTATATTGTCCAATACCGTGACAGTCTAGGCATCAATGCGATGCGTTGGCTTGGTTCATTCAAGTTTTGGGACTGGATAGCCCCCATCATCAACTTCACAGGTTTCGCAGGTATGATCTTTATCGGCGCGAATCTGATCTGGGGCCTCTACGCAAATCTGGTTGCCCCACAAGCGATTGAGACGATTGGTATCGTCCAGCCATTTTTTCCCGGCATCCCAGGCACGGTGTTTGTTCCTTTCCTCTACTTTATCCTCTCGATTTTCGTGATAGCCGTTGTCCATGAGTGCATGCATGGCATCCTCTCATTTCATTATGGTATCCGTGTGAAGGCGTCAGGGTTTGCGATTGTGGGCCTTTTGGTCCCCATCCTTCCTGCCGCTTTTGTCGAGCCGGATGAGAAAAGTCTTAAGCGTTTGCCCTCAAGCAAGCAGATCGCGATTTTTGCGGCAGGTCCTTTCGCTAATATTGTCCTTGCGTTGTTGTTGATGGGTTTGATGATTTATGTCGCAGAGCCGGTCTCGGAGGCTTTTTTCGTCCCTGATGGTGTGGAGGTCGCAGGTTTTGCGGCAGATGCTAAATACCCTGCGGAGTTGGCGGGGATCACACAAGGTGAGTTGATCCAGTCTATAGACAGTATTCCTGTCGTGTCTTCAGCTAATCTCACCCAGATTTTAGGTTCGTACTCTCCAAACAAGACCATCTCGTTAAAGACAAATGCCTCTTTTTACACCTTGACCCTTGCGGCGAATCCCAAGAATCTTTCTCGTGCTTATCTAGGTATTACTTCAAAGTCTCATATCAAGGAGAATCCAGTTGCCCAAGAAAAATATGGCCTCCTAGTCCCTTTCTCTCAATGGTTCTTTGGCTTGTTGGTCTGGATGTTCCTGCTAAGTTTGGGTGTCGGTTTATTCAATCTTTTGCCTCTTGGTCCAGTGGATGGCGGCCGTATGCTTCACGCGTTGCTCCTAGTCTATCTTCCGAAGAAGAAGGCATTGAGCATCTGGGCGAAGGTGACTGCGGTTGTCATCCTTCTTATCATAGCGAATCTCGTGATTGGCTTCATCAAGTGAACTTTAAATTATTGAGGATTCTCCTTTTCTCATGGTGAGCGTAGTCCTAATCGAGCCAGAGCATCCAGGTAATATCGGCGCGGTAGCTCGCATCATGGCAAATTTTGGTTATGATCGATTGGTTCTGGTGGCTCCTAGATGCGATCATCTTTGTGATGAGTCAAGGAATAGGGCAAAGCATGCGCAGGGGATTTTAGACAATGCCAAAACAGTCCTGACCCTTCCAGATTTTGATTGCATAATTGCCACGACTGCCCAGATAGGCACACAGTATAATCTCAAACGCACGCCTCTCCTGCCAGAATCTCTTGCAAAAGTCGTCCCAAAGGCTGGCGATATTGCCGTCATATTTGGCAGGGAGACCACGGGTCTCACCAATGATGAGATCAGAAAAGCAGATTTTATCGTTACTATCCCTTCCGCACAAGGATATCCCACTCTCAATCTTAGCCATTCTGTGGGCATCATCCTTTATGAATTGAGCAAGTCCAAGCCTTCCCAATTCTCGCGTTTCACTCCTCTAAAAAGAGGCGAATTGGACAAGATGTATTCTCTTTTCGATCAGACGGTCGCGTCTCTCCCATTCAAGGATGACCTCGCAAGAGACACTCAAAAGATGGTCTGGAAGAAGATACTCTCAAGGGCCTTTCTCACGAAGAGGGAAGCGTATGTCATCATGGGTTTCTTGAGGAAGCTCTTGAAGTGACCATCTTTTTAAGCGAAAACCATCTCATCGCTTTTATGGCAGACACGGATCATAGAATCGAAGATGTTTTGGGGGATGAACCCAGTAGTCCTTGCTCGCATCCTTTCCCAGGTAGGATGTGCAAGTATGCGATCCTGGCTGCCACAGGCGCTGCATTATTCTATTATGCCACTGCCGGCTATATGCATAATCAGAAGAATGCGGACGTCGTCGCTGATATCGGTTTTGGAGCCTGTGCGGGCGGTTTGGTGGGTGTTGTGGTCAATTTCCGCAGACGTTGATGTTTCTCTGCCCACCTCTTGATATCTTCATCCTCCCTGGGTGTGGCGTTTGGTCCGAGGATATAGTATGTTTTCTCGACGGTTGAGCCCCATGAGTAGTCTCCTTTCTCAAGAATGGTTTCCTGCACCGCGAGTTCGCCAATCGCCACTCCTTTTTTCAGATGGTAGTATACCGATTCGCGTGTGCATGGCCGGAATATCTGGATGTATATCTTGTGGATGTCGTATCCGTATCCGCTTCCTATGACGTGCAAGATGTCGATGATCCGTTGTCTTATCTCTGATTTCGCCGGTCTGCCTCTTGCCATGGTCCATTTATCCATGTTCCTGCTTTTATTTGTTGTGAACGCACCTAGGTTTGTAGTGGATGGGTTTTGTTTCGATGCCTGTTTAGGGGGTGTTCACAACATTGAAAACTCCCACTATCCTCTATATAGATACCCTGCCCCTTGGCGCGGTGGGGAGTTTTCCTTCCTTGCCCTATCTTCTTAAACCGCAAAGCCCTTGTGATTTCCATGCCCAAGCTTTTCGTTTTGCACAAGGATAACATTCCTCTTGCGTTGGAGGAGATTCGGTCAGTGTGTGGGGATGCAAGACAAGTAGGGGACTTCGCCCTCTCTGATGGCGGCGGCGATATCTCTGTCCTAGCGTTCACAAGGGCCGCTTTTGAGGTAATCCGTGAGACCGCTGACCTAGAGGCATCATTAAGGGAGATCGATTGGCCAAGATTTGTCCATGGCTCTTTTGCTGTGAGAGTGATTCCCAAGGGGAGTAGTGGTCTGGAGAAACAAATCGCAAAAGCCATCTTTCATTCTATCAAAGATCCCAAAGTCGATCTCGACGCGCCTGATTCAGAGATTGCCGTTTTCGTGATAGGGAGTCGCTTCTTCATCACGCGCAAGTTGATGGATCTGGATCAAGGTTTTGAGGAGAGGAAAGCTCATCTGCGAAAATCCCTAAAACCCATTAGCTTGCATCCAAAGATCGCCAGGGCGATGGTGAATCTCACAGGATCAAGGGAAGGCCCTATTTTCGATCCTTGTGTAGGCACGGGCGGCATCTTGATTGAGGCTGTCCTCACAGGCCGGGAAGCATTTGGAGCGGATATCGATCCGGAGATGGCGCGTATTGCTAAGGATGAGGTAAAACAAGCCATGATCTTCTATGCTGACTGTCTGACCTTTGAGGGTGATTACCCGTTCGTAGTCACTGATCTTCCATACGCGAAGAACACAAAGGCGATAGACCTTGATGGCTTCTTCGACGCTTTTCTCCCAAGGCTTCGTGTCTGGAAGACAAAGGTTGCTATCCTGGGTTTCCCGGATTTCATAGACACATATTCCCTGTTGGAAAAGCATAGTCTAAAAGCACACTCTTCATTCGATATCTACATCCACAAATCACTTTCCAAGAGGATAATCAAGATTTTGTTGTGACTCTTGGCGTTTTCTTTTTTGCCTCTTTGACTTTGTAGTCGGCGGTCTCATGTTGGACGACTTTGCAGTCGAAAGGCTCTTGGCTTCTGTCTATCACGTTGATCTTATACTCTGATCCTGCATCCGGTTTGTCTTTCTCGATGAAGTCTCCTGTGTGGGTATGTTTGATGATGATTGGCTCCACGGCTTCTTTTTTTGGTTTGTGTATCCCTATAGGGTCTCTTGGTTTTTCTTTTAACCTGCGTAGAGCCACTTTCACTGCGTGGTCATTGCACAGTTCAAGCATTTTTTCGACGTTCTTCCCGCTCTCTTCCCACAGGTCGGATAGCTCTACATCGTGGAATGGTTCGATATCGCTTCCTCCGAAGAACTCTATCCTTCTTTTGATTAGCTCTCTCACCGCGGGGTAGGCGATGGATTTGAGTTCGATGTGGAGTTGATCCTTCTGGTGTAATGACTCAAGTTCGGATTTCTTGAGTTGGTCAAGAGTTCCTGCGGCGATGACGCGCAGCGGCAGCTCTTCATCGTATAGTTCATGCAGGAATCCGCTTATCCACACGCTTATGCCTCCGGCATCATCTAGCAGGAGGATCAGCGGTTTTTGCGAGAGTTTGTCTCGCACGAATTTCTCGATTGATTTGATGTCTTCATAGTTGCCTGTGGCTATTCTTTTGTAGAGTGTGTCATCGGGAGTGTAGTCTTTCTTGATCCTCACTGCGATTCTCGCGAACAGTTTTTCGATTCCGCTTTTGTAATACCCATGTATCAGTGCCTTCTCGTGTATCCCAAGTATTCCATCAGTGAGCAGTTTAACAAACTCCTTGTCTTTTATTTTCTTGCAGTCTATCCGCACGACCCGATATCTGTTCCTGTATTTGGATAGTTCATACGCAAGCCATGACAGGAGCACTGATTTGCCTTGTCCGCTTCCGCCTGTTATGGTCCCGTATTGGAATCCTTCGATGATAAAGTAATTGAGCCTCTGTTGCTCCGCTTCGCACCCGGTGATGAAATGGTCGATAGGTTCAAGATTCTCTGTGGTGAACGGGTTCTGGCTCCATCCCAGTTCTTTGTACCAGTCTAGAGTGAATGTCTTTGGGAGCGGGATGGGCTTTTTTGGTCTTACTGCCATATCCAGCTACCAAGGCGCTCTATATATAAGGGTTTTGTGGATTTGATTTAACAACTACTCCGGATCAAGTTCCTCATCGATAATTCTTATTAGCTTAGCGGTGCTTATTTTCAATTTATGTTTCCCGAATATCTCACCCACTTTGGTTGTCATTGTAGCCCTAGTCCCTATTTCTTCAGTTTCTTCTCTGTCTCAAGCACGGTGAGCATAGTCTTGAGCACCGCGTCAGGTGATAGCGAGATGCTGTCGATTCCGCACTCGACTAGATATGCGGCGAATTCAGGGTAAGTGCTTGGTGCGTCTCCGCATATCCCTATCTTTCGTCCGCGTGCTTTAGCCGTTGTTATGACCTGTTTCACCAGTTTCTTGACTGCCATATTCCTCTCATCGAAGATGTGGCTCACGAGTTGGCTGTCACGGTCCACTGCAAGAGTGAATTGTGTAAGGTCATTTGAGCCTATCGAGAACCCGTCGAATATGTCGCAGAACTCATCAGCGAGGATCACATTGGCTGGCACTTCGCACATGACATAGACTTGTAACCCGTCTTTGCCTCGCGTAAGGCCGTGCTTTGCCATCTCTGCTAGTACTTTTTTGCCTTCATCTATTGTTCTGCACATTGGTATCATTATCTTCAGGTTCGCAAGCCCCATCTCCTTTCGCACGCGGAGTAACGCTTGGCATTCTAGGGCGAATGCATCTTTGTAGTTCTCGGAGTAGAATCGCGCCGCCCCCCTCCATCCTATCATGGGGTTATCTTCATGAGGTTCATAAGCTGTTCCGCCGATGAGGTTTGCGTATTCGTTTGTCTTGAAGTCAGCAAGGCGCACTATCACGTCGCGTGGATACATCGCGGCGCAGATGGTGGATACTCCTTGTGCGAGTTTATCCACATAATATTGTTTCTTGTCCTTATACCCGTATGTCAGCGAGTCGATCTTCTCTTTCACATCCGCCGGCACTTTTGGGTAGTCCACTAGCGCTTTTGGGTGTATCTGGATGTAGCTGTTGATGATGAACTCTTCACGTGCGAGGCCCACTCCGTCTACTGGCAGGAAGCTCTCTTCGAATGCTTGGTCAGGGTTTCCCAGATTGACCATGATCTTGGTCTTGGGTTTGGCCAGTTTTGACAGATCGGTTTTCTTGATCTCGAATTTTAGTTTTCCTGCGAGGAGCCTTCCATGCTCTCCGTTTGCGCAGTCGATGGTGACTGCCTTTCCAGAGACTGTTCTTTCTGTGGCATTATTGGTTCCGACGACGCAGGGTATGCCCAGTTCGCGTGAGATGATTGCCGCGTGGCATGTTCTCCCTCCTCTATTCGTGACGATTCCTGCGGCCATCTTCATGATGGGTTCCCAGGCGGGGTCTGTCATCTCGGTTATGAGTCCTTGGCCGGGTTTGAATTTGTTGATGTCTTTGACATCCTTGATGACTTGCGCATCGCCATTTGCTATCTTGCTTCCGACGCTTGCGCCAAGGGCGAGCACAGTCCCTTCCTCAAGGAGTTTGTATTCAAGCATGATGTTCTGGTCTTTTTGGCTCTGTACTGTCTCTGCCCTTGCCTGTACGATATAGAGTTCTCCGCTGATACCATCTTTTGCCCATTCTATATCCATAGGCATCCAGCGTTTGTTCTTCGCGCTGTAGTGGTCCTCTATGATGACTCCCCATTTGGCGAGTTGCAGCACTTCGTCATCTGTTATCACAAATTTCTTTCTATCCTCTATCGAGACGTCCACATTCTTGGTGGGCTTGTTGCCTTCCACGGTGTAGATCATCTTGATCTTTTTTTCGCCCACTTGTTTCTTGATTATAGGTGAGAATCCTTGACGCAGGGTCGGTTTGAAGACGTAGTATTCGTCTGGGTTGACTGCGCCTTGCACGACGGTCTCTCCCAGTCCGTATGAGCCTGTGATAAACACCACGTCCTTAAATCCGCTTTCAGTGTCTAGCGTGAAGAGCACTCCCGAGCTTGCTTTGTCTGAACGTACCATCTTTTGCACTGCGATTGAGAGGTAGACTTTGAAGTGGTCGAATCCTTTGTCGACGCGATATGAGACCGCCCTATTGGTGAATAATGACGCGAAGCATCGTTTGCATGCATCGATTAGTTCATGGAATCCCCGGATGTTTAGGTATGTCTCTTGCTGTCCTGCGAAGGAGGCGTTTGGCAGGTCCTCTGCGGTGGCGCTGCTTCGAACGGCTACATCGCAATTTTCGCCGTATTGCCTGCACATCTCTTCATATGCGGTCTTGATCTGTGCAAGCATCTCATCTGGGAATTCTAGGCTGCGGATAAGATCCCGGCATTTTCCCCCTCGTCTTGCCAGGTCTTCGACGTCATGCGTGTTTAGTCCTTTCAATATCTCGCGGATCTTCTCCTGCGCATGGTTTTTCTCGATCAAGTATTTGTACGCGTGTGCGGTGATCGCGAATCCATTTGGCACTCTGACCCCTTTTGGTGTGAGAATACGGAACATCTCTCCCAGATTCGCGTTCTTGCCTCCGACATGGACGCCGTCTTCGCTCCCGATCTGGTCGAACCACATGATGTGTGATGCTTGTTTTTGTCCTGTGGTCAGAGTGTCATGTGCGGCGAGTGTCTTTGTGATGTGGATTGGGTTGGATGATTTTTTCGGAGGGCTTTTTTTCATTTGGCATCACCTATTATCGACTAATTTTCTCCAATTTAGATTTATAAACTCTTTGGATGGTCCAGATTTTGGCCTGTCTTGTTGAGATTTGGTATGGGTCTGCCATCCAAAACTATAAATACGGATAAGGGGCATATTCCTTGGTAGACCATGGCAACTATTCACACAAGATGGGTTCTGGTATCTTTTGTTCTCCTTGTGCTTGCCACAAGCGTCTATTCTTTGACCATGGCTATAGTCTATCCCAATGGGTCGCAGACAGGCAAACAGGCCACTTGTGCTGACTATACTGGATGTATGTCGCAGTTGAATTCTTCCATGGTCTGTGATCAGCCCGGGATCTACAACATCTCCTATGAGATCGGTTCTTCAAGGATGCTCTACGAGGGGTATCAAGTGTGCTACAAATATCGCGGATTCTGCAAGGGGATAGGTCAAGGGCCTTATCAGTGTTTTCCAGACAAGAGAGTGAATTGGAGTGTTTCGCACAGCGTGTGTTGCGGGTCCTTGCCAACAACACAGTGTGGTGTCCGTTATGGAGATGATGTGTGCGTTAATCCTTCTATGTCGCCTAATACATGGGAGTGGATCAATCTTGCTGCGAACAGGTATGATGTTGTGGATTTGTTCTGCGCTGACAGCCAGCTTCTTTCCAATGGTACGGACTTTGTCTTTTGTGGCGACAGGTCTAGAGTGAATGCGAGTTATCCTACTTTTGATCTGATGAGCTTAGAACGCCCTGATCGTGGGCACAAGATCCATGACTATATCTGCGCGGAGCAGGATCCGTCGAGGAATCAGAGCAGGATGGCTATCCTTGAGTGTGCGGCCGAAGCCACTTATAGTTCCAAGAATACTAATCACGCGACTCTTGGCATCTCTAAGGTTTTGGGCGAGGTGTTCCGCGCAGGTATCTCTTCGCAGGAGATGGCAAGGGCACAGGCTTACTTGAATTTCAATCCCGCCACGGGGACCCTGACGGCAGATGTTGTCCCGCAGTGGGGTGGGGATGATCCTTTGGCACGCACCCTTTTCCTGGCAAAGCAAAATGATTCGGCTTATCTTTCGATTGAGAAGAAGGGCTCCAGCCTGGTTTGCGTGGACAACGTTGGATCTGCGCGTGTTGAGTTGGCTTTCAATATCACTCCTTGGCAGTTCAACTCATCCCATCATATCGTCTTGGTTTATGGTGACTCTTTCTTCAATTGCACGGTGGATGGCGTCTCCAAATCCCATCCGTCTTATATGCGGATCGATGCGGGGGATATCTTTGTAGGTAAAGACCCAAGGCAGACAGCCGCTTTCGACGCCTATATCAATCTCTCCCTCAACAAACGATTGGATCTGGCGACCTACTATTGCACCAGTAAGTCGAGATGGAAGACTGACCTTGATTCCACAGATCGCGATTCCTGTGTAGGCGCGGGGTTTGCGTGGACTGGGACAAGATGCTGCAGTGAGGATGACGATCCCAAAGAGTCATATAATGATCCCACGACAGATCAAGGATACGCGCAGGCTGGTGCTTGTTTTTCCAAGGTTTACATTCCAAATGGTCAGTCTATTCCCTCGCAGAATAGGCGAGTGATTGTGGTCAATGGTTCCTTCCGCGGATGTCAGTTGAATGAGACGAATCCCGCATTGTTGCAGGTCCAAGACACCGTGGGTGACAATCGTTTGATCAAAGATTATCCGTACTGCACCACTTTTGTGAATGCTTCTTTTCACATAGCGAACAATGTCTACTGCAATATGTCGGGGCAGTGGGCGCTCGCGCCTTCAACTGTATTTATGAATCTGTCTTTTCGTCATCCAGATATAGCTGGCGCATCTGTTCAGCTGGCCAATTCTTCTTGTTGTCCAGAGAGAGCGTGCTGGAATGGATCAGTCTGTATAGCCGACCAGTCGAATGATTCTTCAGGCAATTTCAATGGGTATAGGTGTATGGCGGTGAATTGGACTAGACAGCCCTCAAAAATCACTTGGTATAACTTGAACTCGGGGTATTGTCCGCGGATTGATCAATGTCTTGTGAATCCCGCAGGTAACCGGAGCGCTAATGATATGCCGCAGGCTTATGATCCTGCGAGGCCGCAAGGTCAGCCTATCTGCATAGCTGATGGGCAATTCATCGAGGATCATCTTTGCCAGCAGGGGAATTGGTCTACGCGCACCAAGATGGCTGGTCTTGCGCTTGTTGATCTTGGTGAGACCTTCTCACCAAACGCTTATTCGTTATTTTGCGACGCCTTTGGAGAGACCCTCAATTTTGTCGATTACCAATCTTTCCCAGGCGCGCCGACTGTGGCCCAGTATCTTGAGTCTGATTGTGAGCGTGGGTCGCAGCGATTCTCTTGCGTCAATCATTTCTGTGTGTTGAAATACAATCAGGGTGTGGCTTGGATGACGAGCCTAAATATCCCCGTGAATGATACGCAAAAGTCATTCTTATATGCGCTTGGCAAGTCTAATAATTATTGTGGGCTTGCCTTGGCAGATGATGGACGGTTCTATCCATGCGGCAGTGGGATTTACTTCAATGCCCGTCTGGGTGTTGTGGCTTACGTCCCGGAAGGCGTGTTAGGCAGCAACTCCTTATCGCAGCTCCTAGTTTTGCGTGATCCGATGTTCCGGGCGCGTTGGGATAATATCTCTGCGTTCGCTTTCACGCATGAGCCGATGGTGCAATATGGTCCTCTGTTTCGTAGCGTGGCAAATTTTGATGCGCTATATTTCAACAGGTTCGCTGGTAAGGATCTCTTCGCGTCTATCGAGCGTCATATATTCAATGGTTCATTTGTGGAGCTCATCGGAGCAAGATACCTCAATGTTACCCTTATTGACGCCAACAACATGACTGGATGCGCTATGGTGGAGGGCAAGATGATTTCAGATCTTGGCATGAAGTGTGTTTATCAGAACCGGTCTATGACCTATGTCGCGATCTCAAGCGTTGGATATGGCAATCTTGATCAGATGTGGAGGGATCTCTCCGCCAAGTTGAGAGAATAGGGTGTGGCGTCGTAAAGATTATAAACTGTAGAGGGGATTTGTTGGCATGGGAAAAAGAAGGAAAATGACAAAGGCCGCGAACCCGTTGAGGGCATGGCTGCTTTTTGGCGCTCTAAGTTTGCTTATCCTCAATCTCTTGGTTTCGGTCCATCTTTTAGACGTCCTTGCAGATGCTCCAGGCCAGGCTCCGACAGGTGCTGTTGTGGCAAGCGTTCAGACAGAGGATCCGGCTTGCCCAGTCTTTGGCGGTGGTGGTCTTGGCGGCGGCAGTTGTATGCTTCTCACCCAGACTTCAGCCACTACTCCGACAAATATCGCTGTTCCTCCACAGTGCCTTCAAGAAACTGGATGCAAGATGCGTATCGTAAGCGATTGGACAAGTTCGGTTCCTGGACTCAATCCTGGCAAGACTGTGACTGAATTCCTTTATGCGCAGGATCCTGCGACGAACAAAGTCTTTGTGAAAAGTGATCAGTCTAAGCTTAGCGGATCTGGTTGGGGCTATATGCCTGATGGATGGGAACTGACTCCTTCTTTCTACTCTGACCGTTCTGCTCACACAAGTTATTGGTTGAGCAATGTGCGATATTCTTTTGGCCTTGGATTTGCGGGCGCTGCTGCCAGTTCGACAGCAGGCGTCGTGCCTTTCGTGGGCGGGATAAGTACCGTAAATGGAGGTTCTAGACTTTCAGATCTCTACTGGGGCAATGTGAACGCTTTTACAACCCCCTCCGGTGCTTGCGGCCTTACAATCGATAGCGAGGAGACTGATCCCAACCAGATCGGTCTTGTTGTCGGTGCATCTTTTCTCACAGCGACTTGCAAGCTATATCTCTGTTGATCCTTATCCAATCAGACCTTTCTTCCATAACATCGCGCCATTTTGTTTTATCAGTTCGACTCTTTGCAGCGGCACGAAGAATTCCTTTTTGCCTTTCTCGAGTATCAGGTAGTTATGTTCCACTCCACGCAGTTCAGCGTGCGCTATTGTGTGCAGTTTCCCAGTCACATTATCCCTATAATGGATTATTGTCGTCTTACGATGAAGATCCGCTTTCTTGAATACTGCGTGTATTATGTCAGCGATTTCAGTTGTTGATTCTTCTTCTGACACGCCCTCGCGGTATATCACTCCTGTCAAAGTCATGATCAGTAGTCCGACGGCTACGCTCATCAATGGTTCATTGAGCACGGGTATAGCATTGATGAGCTCCCATAGTCCCCTCCAGAAGAACACCGCTCCTGTGACGGCTGTGAGCGCGAGGAAGAAATGCTTGTCGCTCTCTCGGAGTTTGTACCCTGTGATGGGAAATTGGGCATTTGCCATGCGGTTTGCTTGTATTTTCCCTTTATAGACATTTTCTCTTTTCATCAATCTTTTATACCTGGCCCATCTATCCTTATCCATGGAATTTGCCCCTCTAAAGCAGGCGATATTAGAGTATAACCCCAATGCGAATATCTCTTTGATAGAGCGCTCTTTTGATTTCGCGCAGGATCTGCACAAAAATCAGGTCAGAGAATCAGGCGAGGGTTTTATCGTCCACATCTACGAGGTGGCAAAGACGCTAGTTGAGCTTCATATGGATAGCGCGGCGATAGCGGCTTGTCTTCTTCATGAGCTTCCAAGCAAGGGTTTGGCGAAGATTGAGAAGATCGGGGAGCTTTTTGGGGAGGAAGTGGCGTCGCTTGTGGCAGGGGTCTCTAGGGAGGAGTCGATCGGGGTCAGTTCTGATGAGGAGAAACGCGCGCAGAATATTCGTAACATCCTTCTTGCCACGGCGAAGGATATCCGTGTCATTATAATCAAATTGGCGGACCGTCTTCATAACATGAGGGTGCTCAAGTTTCTTTCGTCGGATCGTCAAAAGATAGTTTCCAAGGAGACTCTTGAGATCTACGCGCCAATCGCCTACAAATTGGGGATGTATAATCTCAAGGCCGAGCTTGAGGATCTTTCATTCCGTTATTTGGAGCCGGATATCTATCAGGATTTCAAGGCAAGGATTGGCAAGAAGCAGTCCCAGCGTGAGCAGGAAGTCGAGCGTTTCCGTGTCACGCTTGAAGATGCCCTAAAAAAACAGAAGCTTCCAGCCAGGGTCTTTGGCCGCGCCAAGCATTTTTATAGCATTTTCAAGAAGATGCAGCGCAAGGATCTCCGTTTTGAGCAGGTGACTGATCTTGCGGCTGTCCGAGTTATAACCACAAGCGTTGAGAACTGTTATAAGATCCTCGAGTTTGTGCAGGCGCATTGGGTTCCGATAGGGGACAAGTTTGACGACTATATCGTCAGTCCCAAATCGAATCTTTATCAAAGCCTTCACATTGAGGTGAATAGTGATGAAGGCACGCCTGTGGAGGTCCAGATCCGCACTCTTGAGATGCATCATATCGCGGAGGAGGGCATCGCCGCCCATTGGCGCTACAAAGGTACTGCCCGGGACAAGAAGTTTGAGAACAAGATCAATTGGCTCAAGCAGATCTTGGCCTGGAAGAGGGAGAGCGCTAATGCTAGGGAGTTCATTGAGTCTCTGAAAGTCGATCTTTTCCAGGATGAGATAATCGTGTTCACGCCCAAAGGTGATGCTATCTCGCTTAGGGAGGATGCGACCCCTATCGATTTTGCGTATATGGTGCATTCAAATATCGGTGATCACTGTGTTAGGGCTAAGGTCAATGGAAAGATCGTGCCTCTGGAGACCCAGCTCCGTGCGGGTGATAGGATTGAGATAATGACAAGCCCGGATGCGAAACCAAGCCGGCAATGGCTTAAATTTGTCAAAAGCACGCATGCGAAGAATAAGATTCGTAAATCTCTTGGGCTTCCTCTTAGCGATTCTCAGAATCAGGCTGGCATTGATGAACCTTCAGAGCTTGATTTGTTAGGCAAAGTGTCTTGTTCCGCGGTCAAGCCAAACGATCTCCGGTACGCCCATTGCTGTATGCCCAAGCTTTATGAGGAGATAATAGGTTTTTTGCAAAAGGATGGCAAGGTGGCGATTCATAGGAAAGCGTGTGTCAACATCTCTGGTTTTGAGCCGCAGAAGCTCGTGGATGCTGGATGGATAGGGGGCAGGCCCGATCAGATTGAGGCGGAGATTGAGGTCTATGTCAAGGACAGGGTTGGTCTTCTAGTGGAGCTTCTTAATCATGTTAGCCGGCGCAAGATCAATATCCTCTCGATAAACAGCAAGCCTGCCAAGGATCTGGTGAAACTTTCTTTGATTCTCTCATTGGACAGCGAACAGGGTGGCATGGATCTTATGATTGATTTGAGGAAAGTGCATTCTGTGGATAGGGTCATTTGGGAGCTCCCTCCAAGCAAGGAGGCGGAGAAGCGGAGGCGCCGTATGGATGCGGAGCATCGTCAAGGATTGGGTCAATAGAAACCCATCTTTTTTCATCGGCTTTGCGCGGAAACTCGCCGTAGTGGATTAATCTTCTTTGCGGCGCCGGTCT
>CAYHWL010000022.1:0-15903 GCA_964359785.1 uncultured Methanosarcinales archaeon
CTGTCCACTCTCGATTGGGACGTTGAAGACAAGCTGTGGATCCCCCGGATCTATCCTCCCATCATATTGGCCGCTTGCCAGTGGGAGAACCAGCAAAACCAGGAGTAAAGTGACCAAACGCATGAGGAGAATACTCAAGAATCGTCTATTAAAGTGTTTCGGCACCCTTGGACGTGTTTTCATCATAGTCAGAAAGCATCCGGGACCTTGAAGGATGACGCAGACGACGCAAAGCATCCCTCTCAATCTGACGGATGCGCTCCCTTGTGCAACCTAAAACGTTGCCTATCTGCTCAAGAGTCATACCCTGGGGATCTCCCTCAAATGCCTTTCCAAGAACATAGACTGAAAGACTCCTAGGAAGAGGAAGACCAAAACGCAGACAAAGCACTGTCCTCTCACGCTCATCAAGAGTAGAGAGCACCCTGCCAACATCCTTGCGGCGGGTAAAATTCTCATAAGTGTGATCATCTCTTGAGAGCAGATCCCCAAATTCGGTATTGCTTCCAGTCAACGTCTTGTTCAACGAAATGCAATCTGGAAGCACCAGAAGCTCGGTTATCTTGGATCTTGGAAAACCAGTCAAGGCGACCAACTCCTCAAGACTAGCGTCGATACCGAATTCATTGTGATACTTCGTGTTAGCCCGCTTCACCTTGCGATACTCATCATGGACATGCACGGGCAGACGGATAGTCCTTGAATAATCCGCGATCGCACTGGTGATCGCCTGACGGATCCAATGGATGGCATAGGTGGAAAAAGCAAAACCCTTCTCTACCTTGAAGCGTTCGATGCATTTCTCAAGACCATGCTCTACTTCATGCATGAGGTCTATTATCCCCATCCCAGAATAAAGATATCTCTTGGCAATCGCAAAGACCAAACCCATGTTGTGCTTTATCAATAGATTCTTTATCTGCACCATCTCTTTTTGATTCGCCGAAGTGGCAGGTAAAGATGCATACTCGCGATACCTTATAAGATAATAACGATTCTCCTGCGAGGTGAAAACCCGGGCCCTGCATAAATCCTGCAAAGACTGCCGTTCAGCATCCTCAATAAACACGGAGTGCGCAATTACCCTCTCCAGATTGATAGACTCAATACGGACATCAACACCCTGGACTATCCTTGAATAATTCGGACCTAGATTGACGATGTCCTGTATAAGCCCTTGCACTTTTTCTCGAGGGACAATCTTCTCATCGCTTGCGAGTTCGCAGGCCAAAGCCGTCGCGGCATCATGCTTGATACCTAAATTGTAGCATTCCAGAGTGTCTATCAGCTCCTTGACTATAGACGGTGGGTCATACTCTTTCCTGCGGCCATAAAGCACAGCGCTTGGAGGAGTGGGCACTACCCTTAAATTAGGCATACCCGGAGCCACACCCAAAGACGCATGATTGACCCTCATATGAAGGATCCAGGAAGGGAAGTATAAATATGTGCCCCCTGCAACGTATATATAGTACAAACCGTGAGATTTATAAAGACAATACTGCTAACCCTCCTCTGAAGAGAGAAGAAACGAGGATTACCCCAAAAATGGGCATAAGACTACGATCCAGCCAACGAGAAAAGAAGCGGTATATCGCATTTGAAGTGCTGGCAAAAAACTCAATCTCACTCTCAAAAATCCAGAAAGCAGTGGCCCTCTCAATGGTAGGCCACAAAGGCGAGATGGGACTTGCCGAGTCTGGAATGATAATCGTCCCAGAACGCTGGCAGAACCAGCAGGGAATACTACGCGTGAACCGCAAACGAGTAAACGACGCCATCGCGGCACTCGCGCTCACCAAAACCATCGACGGAGAAGAAGTGTGCATCCACACGATGGGCCAATCTGGCATGATAAGCAAAGCACACAAAAAAATCGCAAGCTAGGAGGGAAGAAAAATGGAGGATGATAATATGCAACCAATGCCCCACCAATTGATGGGGTACGACCGAGCGATAACGATGTTCTCGCCCGACGGAAGGCTTCTACAGGTGGAATACGCCAAGAAGACCGTCAGACAAGGCAGCACGGCAATCGGCATGGTATGCAAGGACGGAGTGCTTTTTGTCACCGACAAACGCATCATGGACAAACTAGTGGTGCCAGAATCCATTGAGAAGATATGGAAAATCGATGACCACATCGGCGCAACCGCATCAGGGATACTCTCTGACGCACGAGTGCTCATAGACCGCGCACAACTAAAAGCCGCGCAACACAGAGTCACATACGACACCCCAATCGACGTCTTGACGATAGTCCAAGACATCGCATCGCTAAAACAGATCTGCACACAATCAGCAGGACTGCGGCCATTTGGAGTATCCACCCTTGTCGCAGGAATCGACGCGACAGGAGCGAAACTATTCGAGACAGACCCGACAGGGATCTACTTCCAGTACAAGGCGACTGTCATCGGAGAAGGCGAAGCGGAAATCCAAGAGCTGCTCGACAACGAATACACCGACGATGTAACCATCGAAGAAGGCCTGCGCATCTGCATCAACGGCCTTGTGAAGATGCTGGACAAGAAATTCAACGTCGAGAGGATAGATGTCGCTTACATTGACACAAAAGAGAGAGTGTTTAGAAAGATGGACCGATCACGCATCGAAAAAGCGCTGCGTGAGGCCAAAAAGAAATAAGGAGACAACAACATGACAGACGAAATATTAGTCCAAGACAAACAGATCGTCGCACCCGGCGAGACGCTCGCCACGGGAATGGGCTACCTTCCATCGTGGGGAACATACCGCGACGGAGACGCCATCCGCGCCAACAGGCTAGGATTGGTCCAGGTAGACGGAAAGGTCATCAAACTGGTCCCATTGACAGGAGTATACCTGCCAAGGACAAATGACGTCATAATCGCACACGTGATAGACGTCTTACTAAGCGGATGGAGAGTAGAGACCTACTCACCATACCCAGCGGTGCTCACGCTTGCCGAAGCGACAAGCGAGTTCATCCCAAAAAAAGCGGACCTGACAAGATACTTTGACATCGGAGACCACATCATGTGCAAAGTCGCCAATGTCACAAGCCAAAATCTCGTCGATGTAAGCATGAAAGGCATGGGACTGCGCAAACTGCAAGGCGGAAGGATCGTGCAGGTAGACGCGCACAAAGTGCCAAGAGTCATCGGAAAGAACGGCTCGATGGTATCGCTTATCAAAGACAACACAGGATGCAACATCCTAGTCGGACAAAACGGAGCCATCTGGATCTATGGAGAACCAGAAGGCGAAGTGATAGCAGTCGAAGCGATAAGCAGGATATGCGCGGAAAGCCACATGTCAGGCCTCACAGACAAGATGCAGCAGTGGCTCACAAAAGCCGCGGCGAACCTCCAAAAAGCAGCGCCCGTCCGAAGAGAGATGCCCCCAGCGGCGCCAAAATCGCCGCCAAATCTAGGTGAATAAACATGGCAAAACAAGCAGCATTCAAACGCCCAGACGGAAGGGCATACGACGAAACAAGGCCAATAACAGCAAAGGTAGGCGTAATCAAGAACGCGCAAGGAAGCGCGATGTTCCAGATAGGCGACACGCAAGCGATCGCCGCAGTCTACGGACCACGCAACCTATTCCCTAAGTTCATGCAAAACCCAAGGAAAGGGATCCTTCGATGCCACTACAATATGATGCCATTCTCGGGCCACGGTGAGCGCATCAGGCCAGGAGGAAGCAGACGGTCAAAAGAGATCAGCATGGTGACACAAAACGCGTTATTGCCAGTGCTCAACCTCGAAGACTACCCAAACACAGTAGTCGACGTATTCATCGAATTCCCACAGACAGACGCAGGAAGCCGATGCGCAGGAATAACCGCGGCATCAATGGCCCTAGCGGACGCAGGACTCTCGATGAAAGACCTCATCAGCGCCGTAGCAGTAGGAAAAGTCAACGACCAGATACTCGTAGACTTGAACTACGCAGAAGAAGCATATGAAGGACAGGTATCCGACATACCAGTCGCAATGCTCCCAAACAGCGGAAAGGTCACACTCCTCCAGATGGACGGAGTGATCGACAGAAAATCGCTCAAAGAAGCCCTAGAACTTGGCAGAAAGACATGCAGACAGATCTACGAGATCCAACGCCAAGCCCTCAAGGACAAATACAAGGTGGATTAAAATGGAAAACGAAGCGAAAAAACACATGCTAAAATACCTGTCAAAAGGCATCCGCTTCGACGGACGAAAACTCGACGAGATCCGGCCAATCAAGGTCGAATACGACGTGTCCAACTCCGCTGAAGGAAGTGCTATCGTCTCTGTCGGAGACACAAAAGTCATCGTAGGGGTCAAGATGAACGTCGAGAAACCCTATCCGGACACACCTGACACTGGAAATCTGATGGTGAACGCGGAACTCACAGCCCTCTCATCGCCTGACTTCGAACCAGGACCCCCATCAGAATTGGGAGTCGAACTGGCAAGGATAGTCGATCGGGGGATCAGGGAATCCCACGCCATCGATGTGCACAAATTGTGCATAACACCAACAGAGAAAGTCTGGTCAGTGATGATCGATATCTGCACGTTAAACGCGAGCGGAAACCTAATCGATGTGTCAGCCCTTGGCGCACTAGCCGCGATAAAAAACGCTGTGTACCCAGAGTACGACAAAGAGACAGGCAAAGTCGACTACGGCAAAAAGACAAAAAAGAAAATCGAGATGGCACACCAGCCTATCGCCATAACAATATGGAAGATAGGGGACTATATGCTAGTCGATCCATTGTCTGAAGAAGAACAAGCCGCTGACGCGCGTCTGACAATCACGACAACAGCCGAAGGCAATGTCGCAAGCCTGCAAAAAGGCGGAGACGCATCGCTAACCATCGAAGAGATCGACCGCATGATAGGCATCGCTCTAGACAAAGCCAAAGAGCTGCGAAACGCACTCGGGTGAACACGATGAAACTCTCAAAATACGAAAAGGCAAGACTGCTAGGCTCAAGGGCACTGCAACTGGCGATGGGCGCACCTATGCTCGTCAAACTCGACAAGGAAGATCTTGAGAAGATCAAGTACAACCCTATCGAGATAGCCAAAAAAGAGCTCGAAGCCGGCAACCTGCCAATGGAAATCAAGCGTGTCGTAAAAAACAAGTGAGTTTCCAATACTTTTTTATTCTTATTCCATCTCCCCTCTTTCTTGGTGATGCCGCATGACAGTCATAACCATAATCGAAGAAGCGTCATTTGGATACAAAAACCAAGACAAGTCAATCCACATACCTGACACTGGGGAGCTCGAGAAGAAGATAGAAGGATCCATGATCTTTGCAGTGAAACCAGACGTGGTTGAATTCCTGGAACACCACGGGTATAATTCAAACTCGCCATGCGACACCTACGCAGCGGTCCGGACGGACTCGACATACTTTGTCTGGATAGCGCCAAGACATGAATGGATCGGGATACATTACAAATACAATGGAAGCTGCACTGAACTTGACGGCACAAATGAAGACCTGGAAGCAAGCGGACCTTATGCGCTGGATCTCCAATGCGCCCAACTAATCAAGAAAGCATATAAGAGCACTGTTCCAGTCGACGAGATACTGCACACGCCGCCAGAGAAGCTCTTGGACCGGTCCGGCAATGCCTAGCGAAGTCCATGCTCGTGCAGACAGTGACCGAATTGCTCATCAGGGTTCTCAATATGACTCTTGGACCAATCGACAAGCAGTTTATGCAGGCCACCCAAAGCAGATGAATCGCCTGCCTTGTACCTCTCCTTAAAACCAAGAACCTTGCGCAAGAAAACCTGATGCTCTTTCGCATGGGCAGACGCGCACTCAACTTTTAGCACATCCAGATAATCCTCTTCTGCCTTAAAATGCAATTTTGCATACCTAATCACCCTGTTTACCACTACGGTGATCGCTTTGGCATCTTTGCCCGCCTTAATAGAGAGGTCAAGAGCATTGATATGGGATCGCAGCATCTTGTGCTGATCCGCTATCATCGGGATCATGTCTTCCAGTTTGCCCTCTTTTTTCTTGGATGCCATGGGAACCATCAAAAAATACGGGAAGAAAAAAGAATATAAATGTATCTCAAGCCATGATCGGCAATTTGAAGTCATAATCCTGCAAGGTATTAAACGCGATCGACTTGTACTCCACAATCGACTTGGCTCCACCCTTCTCGACCACATATCTTAGCGGCATGCCAAAGAACTCATCGACATACAGATTATGCTTCTCGCCGCCCTTCACATATCTAAGAAGCGTCAGTCTCCTGTCCTGCTGGATCTCGGCGCTTGGCTGTTCCAGCTCCAGAGGCATGCTCTCGACCTTCTTGAAAAGCTCCGGGGGAAGCGTAGGACGCCATTCCTCAAAATCGATAGCATAAGACTCGCCCTTCCTGGACTTGCAGAGCGTAAAACCAGCTTCACAGACACCAAGCGCGGTCTTCTCTACCACATCAAAATAGAGGTGATTCACCACATTATCAGTGCCTTCCAAAACATTCACAGGGATGGCATTGGTGAAATCGACACGCACTTTAGGATACTTGACATAAAACTGCGCGTTGAACTGGCCTTTCACCTGACCTATATACTGATAGGATTTGACTTTCTGCGCGATCTTGGCCTCCCACTTCCTTGTCGCGTTGGACACTTGCGGGACGACCTCCACCACCGGAGGCGAAGCGGCATCTTCCTTTGGCGGCTGGACAACCGTCACTGGAGTAAGATTTATCGGCGGAGCGGACTGTTTGTCTTCCCGGTCACAGACGCCATTCTTGTTCTGATCAAGACAGCACTCGTTGCCTATGATCGTGTTTGGCGAGACGCACCGGATCTGCGGCTGACAAGATATGATAGCAAGAACCAAGACGAGCAATAAGATACCATGTTTCATAATATGAGATCCTCTTAGCGCATATTTAATGCTTACGAATCAAAGAAACGACTTCGCTTGTGTGACCAAAGCATCTGCCTTTGGCCTTGGAATCTTCGCCTTCTTGGCCAAGGCTTCCGGATTCATCTTAGCGATGTCCTTGACCAACAACAGACGATTGCTTGAGAGCTGTTCGATTAGGAACTTGTCTACTTTGAGCACGGTTATCGGCCAGAGATCCTTCTTCTCAATACGGTCTTGAAGCCCCTCACCTTTTGGGAAATTCCAGCCCATCATACGAAGACCGCGGCAAATGCCAAAATCCATGGCGTCCATAGAGAATTTCGTGTTTGTGATAAGAAGACCTTCGTCAACTTTCTCCTTTCCTTCCTTAAGATCGATAAACCTAGCCCAAGTATACATCGCGACGTGAAGGTCCGTGTAGATGCCAGGAGCGTTATGATACTTGCACTCGACAAAAGTGGTCTTCTTCCCTTTAGCCGCCAAGATGTCCACCTCATGCTTGACACACTTGCCAGCTAGGATCTGATCCGTCTGTGTAGCGTAACCATACTCCTGGAGGACACGGGCCATGAACTGTTCAAAAGTGAAACCTGTCGGGCCAAGACGCAAGAGAGCGCCCTTGAGATCATAACGGCCGGCGATCACAGGAACGGAGCGCAATCCTCCGAGGACTTTTTTCAGAAGCTCCTTGGTGGTCATCCCGTCAAAGACGAATCTGTCAGCATCCTTGATTATCTCTTCTGCATGAACCTGGCTAGCACCGGCACGCAGCAAAGTGCGCTTGAGCTTGGCAGGATCGAAGAGCTCCTTCTCCCCGTTGGCCTTGACCACATAAATTGGCATGAGAATCCAAGGTTTCGCAGGTATAAATACTATTAGGATGAATCAATAATCCATAATCCATATTAATGGGAGATGCCTTTGATTTCCCAAAGGAGGAAACTAAAATGAAAAAACTAATAGCCGCAATATTGATCACGACAGTCCTGGCATCCATAGGCGCCTTGGCTATCGACCTGAAAGGAGACATGAAAGCCGTCGGCGGATCTTTTGCCAAGAACAAGATCAACCGACGAGGAGCCCTCGTGAATCTGACTGGCGAAAAAATAGGCCAGACAAAGACCACCACAATGGTGAAACAAGGGCCAAAAGGGGCCAATGTGACCAAAACCATCACACGAGCAAAGACTGAAAACGGCACAAGCGTCACTAGCACAAGGACAGTCGTCACACCAAAAGGAAAAACGCTCACGCAACAGATAGGACGCAATGTCACAAGAACACAAGAAGGTAAAGTGATTAGCACGGTCAAGACAACCACGACTCCGTCCGGAAAGACACGGACAGTCGAAGTCGATAAGACCGTCACACCCGAAGGAACCCAAGGGACAAGAACGATAACAAACCCAAAAGGCACCAGCACAAACACCTTCAACAGAGCTAGATCAGCATAAGATCTTTTTTTCTCTTATCTTGATTTCGACTTCAATCTCCATCCGTCAATCTGGAATCCGCCCATCTTATCTTGGATATGCACCGTCAGATTATCATAGACCCTCAATGCCTTCTCCTTATCAGTCTCGACCAATGCAGTCTTTGCCAATCTCACAAAAATAGCGTCTGGAAAATCTCTTAAAAGATACTTTTTCCTCACATCTGGGTCATCTAAGATATCCAATGATTTGTGATCCTTAATGATGGGATAGCCAATGAACTTGCAATAGCTGACTATCAATGTGTCAAGTGTGGTGTGATACACAAACCAAAAATAAAGAAAATGCCTGAAAACTGGCTATAGCCAGTCTGTTGAATGTATAAAATATAGAACAGACTGGCTAATAATCAAGTCTGGATGCAGACTTGATATACCCAATCGGAGCAAGCTCAGGGGCACAACAAAATTCAAGAGAATTTTGTGTACACAAATTTGCCGTTGCAAATTTGTTGTATTCGCCAGTTTTCTCACTGCGGTGACCGGCATTTTCTAATTTCAAAGTTGGTCGCCGCAAGCGGCGGGGTGCAAAACACAGCAGAGCTGTGTTTGTACACATGAAGCCAAGCTTCATGTTGTATCAAACCCAACTTTGAAATGAGGCGCATCATGTTCGAGAGCATCGTGAAGATTGTCTCCCCTATCCCACAAACCATATTTGGTGAGACTCAATGAAACGCTAGATGGCTTGTTGAATGGTTTGGCATACCACTTCTTCGCCTCTTTTTGGAGCCTCTTGATTGACCCATCGTCGAAGATCACCCTGCCAGTCAGAAACTGGATGACTGCCATCTGGACGCCTTCCTCATGATCTTCCTTGAAATACTCGACAATCTGTTTAGGAGGATTAGAAAAATACTCTATCATCCGGCCGTCAATTATCTTATTGCCCCTTTCGCGCCATCTGGTGCCATCTTTTAGGACGATGTGGACATCGATATCTGAACGCTCGCTTGGATTTCCAGTGATATAGCTCCCGCAGACCAAAACACCCGCCGTCTCTTTCTTGTGAGGCCAAGATTCCAGAAATTTATTGATAGCAGACTCCCATTTTTCCATAAGAAAGAACTGCCAATTATCGATTATAAAAGTATTGAAATGTGCAAAAAATCTCTTAGAAAGCGGCCCGGTTCTTCCTTGGCTCTTTAGTCTCGGGAGCAAGCTTCTCTTCTGCAGGCTTTGGAGCGTCAGGTCTCTGCGCTTTCTTCACTTGGGCAGGCTTGCCAACAGGAGCTGATCCCTCCACTTTCATCTCGACTGACTTTTCCGCCTTCTTGACTTCAATAGGTTTGTCGGCTTTCTTCTCGAGTTTCTTATCAAGCTTCTGCTCAAGCTTGGCGCCAAAAAGCTCAGCATGGACAATCCCATCGTCGCCCTTGACACAAGTGACCTTGATGTGATGAGGAGGATTCTTGATACCATGAGCCCAGATCGCCTCGTTTAGATGCTTGCCTATCAGGACATGCTCAGATTTCATATGCCTCATCAAGAAGTCGCGAAGAGCAGTGCCTGCCTTTTTCGCTCTCCTATAAAGCGAGACTTTGAGCCATTCCTTGCGGAGCGGGACATTGTAAGTTCTTTCTAGTGCTGCCATTGTGATCATGCCTTTATGCTATTTCTACGCCAGTGGCGCTTGACGTGAGTGTGACGCCCAGGATGGACACGTCTTCCCTTGCCATAGATCTTTGGGACAGTCCAAAAAGGAGCCCATTTGACCTGACGACCCGCTTTTACTAGGCGTTTCTTCTTTGATGGATGCTTTGCGCGCGCCATCTTCACTGCGCCTCCGGTTTAGCGACTGGCGCTGGTTTAGGAACAGGTCTCTCGGGATTAGGCAATGGTTTCTCAGCGGGCTTTGGAGCAGGTTTCTCTGCTGGATGAGGCTTCTCTGAAGGTCTCTCCGCAGACTTCTCCTCCACAGGCCTAGGTGTGACAAGCAGTTTCTTGCCGCCCATCTCCTTGAAAATCATGCTTGCCGCGCCATCCATGAATTTCTGACCTTGAGGAGTAACGACACGACCAAAGTGCACTCCTATCTTTGTCTGTTTGATAAAACCAGCCTTCTCAAGCTGTTGAAGAATACGACGGGTGATAGCGCCTGAACCCTTGACGAATTTCTCGGTCCTGACACCACGGTTCTTCTTTCCACCATACTGGACCCGCAACTTTGAAACTCCTATAGGACCTTTCAATGCCACTTTTCTTAGAACAGAAGCTGCCCTCACATGCCACCAGTCTTTTCTGGAAGGAGGCAATTCCCTGCTCGCTCCAGTCTTGACAAAAGGCGCCCATGCAGGCGCTTGGACGGCTGGAACCTTCTCCAGCTCCTTAGACATCTTCTCAATCAAATCGTTTGTAGGAACATCGTGTATAGTCGCCATGTGTTTGTCGGCCCTCGTCATCCTCCCTCACGGGATTCTTCTGACCCCCTCACGGGGAATGCCTTAGAGTGTGGGAGCAACGACCCCTTTTTAAATATTGCTGTCAGGGGTGGTCAAACTTCTTAAATCATGGCCGGTATACACCACAGATGCAAAATCCAGTATCATTCTACTTTTGGGCGCACAACCAGCCTGGAGAATTGAACAAAGAACTGCTAGAACGATTGATCATGCAGAATGATACCGTTTACGTTGAGAGCGCCACCGGTACCATTGAAGAAAGAGAAACCGTCCAAAGCCTGGAAAATGACTTGAACACTTATCTTCAAAAGGATATCATCAATGAAGGATTCGATGAAAGACTATGTCTTCTAAACCGGGATTGGTTTCATAAGTTCCTTATAGGCACAATAAAGGGAAAAAATAAGAGGATCCTATATGAAAGATCCGACCCTGGCGGATCAAGATTGGGAAATCTGGATGCCCTTACAGATGAAGCGTGTCTTAGCATTCCATTTAATATGGCGCTAGAGCTTAAAGAAAAATATCTCATCTGCGAGAGAGACTATAATCTTCGCAGAGAAGCTCAAGTCATCGGCCATCTGCGTGAACATCCGGAGGCCTTGCTAGTCTTCTTCGGCGCGGCGCATCTCGGGTTAGTATCCAAGATGGAGAGGCAACGGCCATGCCGCGTCTATTTCCCATATGCAGATTATCCTACAAGGTATTGTGTGCAATTACGCATGGTATTTGAAAAGGAGGGAGAAATAGACCGAGACCTATACCGGCGCAGTGCCATGGAACGACTTGTTAGAAAAACATTATACGAAAAATATAAGAAAATCAGCGCAAGACAAACAAACAACACGGCCCACACGATCGCCAAAATTCTCTCACTGGATAAGATCCTAGAATTCATTGAATACCTCCACAGATGCAGTAGCTTATGCGGGGGCAGGGAGACAGATATGCTGGAATCGTTCCTTCAAAAAGAGTCTCTGCCAAGCATCCCCGAAGTACTTGAAAGCCTCGAAGAACCAGAGCCTCCAAGAAGGAGCAACCTGATGGTCATGGAATTCTAGGGATAATCGTCCACAACCATTTTATAGAGCGGATACTACCGTTAAGACAATGAAATCCAAACCTGCTTACGACGTCGGAGGACAAGCGGTCATAGAGGGAGTCATGATGAAGTCCCCCACCAAATACTCGACGGCCGTACGCCTGGAGAATGGGAAAATACGGATACAGACGGAAAATTTCAACTCGGTGGTCAAAAAGCACCCCAAATTGAACATCCCGATCATACGAGGGATCTTCTACCTCTTTGAGATGCTCATAATAGGCATGAAGACGCTATCCTGGTCAGCAAACCAGCAATCAGAAGGCGAAGAGATAAGCAATACAGAGATAGGCATCACTATCGCCGTGTCAATATTGCTGTCACTTGGCATCTTTGTCGTCGCGCCATTCTTTGTCACGAAACTCTTCACCTCCGACAACGGGATGCGATTCAATCTAATCGACGGAGGATTACGACTGGTCTTCTTCCTGGTTTACGTGGGGATCGTAGGGTTATTCTCGGATATCAGACGCGTCTTCCAATACCACGGAGCAGAACATAAAGCGGTGAACTGCAATGAGAAAGGCATGAAACTCACTGTCGAGAATGTCGCGAAATGCTCCACACTGCACCCACGATGCGGAACAAGCTTTCTCGTCTGGGTAATCATGATAAGCATCGTACTCTTCAGCTTCATCACAAGCCCACAGTGGTATATCAAGCTCCTTAGCCGGATAATCTTGATACCTTTAATTGCCGGAATCAGCTTTGAACTGCTGAAGATATCCGCCAAACTAAAGGACCATCCAGCCATCAGGATAGCTGTATACCCAGGACTATGGGTCCAGAAACTGACCACACGAGAACCAGATGAAAAACAGATCGAAGTGGCCATCGCGGCAATGAAAAGCGCGATGAGATAGACTATCTAGAAACCCTCATTTCTTTTTCTTTCTAAAGAGTCTTATTATCACCCAAAGAAGGATGAGAACGCCAAGAAGCACGCCTCCAATTATAGCCACGTACATGTACCTATCTAAAAAGTCACTGGAGCCCATCAGTTCTTCTTGGTTGACATCAGAAGAACCCTCACTCATCTTGAGATTCTTCACATCCACGGTACCAATAGACTTACCATTTGGATCCTTTAACTCCACTTCCGACGCACCACTTGACGCAGGGACAAAGATGATCCTCTTGCCCTCAAATGGTATTGCGGTGC
Source organism: uncultured Methanosarcinales archaeon (assembly GCA_964359785.1). Taxonomy (GTDB): domain Archaea; phylum Nanobdellota; class Nanobdellia; order Woesearchaeales; family JAGWAF01; genus JACQSU01. Next base: position 13,041 of record CAYHWL010000022.1, read on the forward strand.
CCTCGATGGCCCCTTCTTGGTTGAACTTCTCCATGACGACAAAATCAGGATAATCGAATTTTCCTTCAGTTTCCTTGCCTCCTTTGACTGTATAAGTCCCACCATCATAGACTTGCGGCGCAAACCCCTTTGTGAGCTCTTTACCCACGATCGCGGCCTTGCCATCCTTGATGTCGAGAGTTATCTTATAGAGATCCTGCGTCTGCGCGGCCGTACCTAGACACACGACCAAGACAATAAGTGCGAGCATCAGTGCTTTTTTCATTTTCCATACTCCGCCAATTTCAAAGTGAGAATCTTCTCATCCACAGCCCCAAATGGCTGGCCTAAAGTACTCATCAAGCCATTGTCTATGGACCTATAGTAATTGTTGAATGAGCATTTCTGCAAACAAACATTGCCCCCCAATGCAGTGAATTTGGGACAAGCAGATGATGGATCGCAATTGGGGGATGCATCCATACCCAGATTCTGCGGAGTGAAACCATCACCTGCACCATATACATACTCATCGTGCAATTTACCAAATGAATGTCCAAGCTCGTGGATGACCACAGTCTTGTCCATACCAGTCCAGGATGAAATTGTGGTGAACTCACCACCTGCACCACGCCACTCGTTGCTTTTGACAACGATTACGACATGATCATTAAGACATTTCTTCCTGCTCTCCGCTATCTGATTTGCATCATTGCATTTGAAAAGCCTGGGCTCCGCCGTCACGCAATCAAATGATGTCCGCTCACTTAACTCCCAAACATTTATCCTTGACTTCTGAACACTAAAGGGAGCTGTCCCAAGCAGGACTGATGAACTAGCGACCACAGACTCATGGAATTGTGTCAGATTGGCAAACCCCGACCCCATATAGAGAATATCAAGATTGGACGGTTTGCCTGTCCCCTGGATCAGCTTGCAGGAACCTTCCTCCCGCACCACTCCACCTCCTTTCCTCAAACCCTCAAGCTCGCTCATCGTGTACATCAACGCGCAAAGATTCGTAGCTTTCTCGTCTAATCCCTCGCATTGACCAGACCCTTTGGCGTAGTTGAAGATCTTGGTGATATAAGCATCTCTTGCAGAGTCATCCCCTGATTTCTCTGCCGCGACAGCGACGATTGCCGCCGCATGCGCCGCCGCGCCACACATATGATAACTAAAACATAACCCAAAACCGCTTTTAAGCCGGATAGCGTCCCTACCAAGAGACCTAGCTTCAGCATATTCACCAAGCACGAATTTATTCTGCGCCTGCACCACCCGGTGGTCTCCCACCTCTTTGTAACAGCTATAGGCGTCCGCGAAATCCAAGGTGAGCAGAGCCGCCTTACAATTGCGTTCTTCATCAGGATTCGCGCCGCCAGAAAGCCCGGCCGGATCCACAGCGTAAGCTACAGAAACTAACAGAAGGATAATGAGAAAGCAGAACCATTTCATAGAATCTGCTGACCTAAACTGATATTAAATACTTCCTTTTATGGACACTAAACACAGCACAAAACCAGAAAAAGGATTAAACACGAATAACCGCATATTTTATAAACCCCTCCCGAATCACGAGCTTAAATGGCACCAAAAGGAGCATTAAAAATCAAAAAGAAACGCTGGGTCCCAATCTTTGGACCAGGCATATTCGGAGACCAACCTCTAGGCGAGACTTTCATCGGAGAGAACAACGAAGCCCAAGGACGGTCCATAACCGTATCCATGCTCCAGCTGACACACGATCCTAAAAAACAGGCAGTCTCTGCGACATTCAAGATCAACGGACAAAAAGAAGGAGGCCTTGCGGCCGAATTCACCGGAATGAGCATAGCGCCAAGCGCGATGAAGCGAATGGTGAGAAGGAACAAAGAGAAGATCGATGACTCCTTCTCCGTCATAACAAGCGACGGAAAACAAGTCCAGATAAAACCACTAATTGTCACACGCGGACACATAACCCGTGGCACCATGAAAGACATCCGGATGAGGATGAGAAACGTCATCGCATGGGAAGTCAGCAAATCGACATATGAGAAGCTCTCCGGCGATGTGATTGACCACAAACTCCAAAAACAGGTTTATACCGCGATCAACGCGATATACCCAATCGGAGTGTGTGAGATCAGAGTCTTCAAATTGCTTGGCGAGGCCAAATCAAAGACTGGACCGGGAATATTGCTAGTCCCAGTCAACCCGCCTTTTGTCCCAAAACAAAAGAAGAAAGAAGAGCAAGCTGATGAGAAACCTGAAGAGGCGCCTGAAGTGCAAGCTGACGAGAAGCCAGCAGAATCAAAGGAAGAAACGCCTGCCGAAGAGAAGCCAAAGAAAAAGGCCAAGAAGAAGGAAGAGTAGGGAACTTTTTATACTTCTAAACATTATAGGAGCAATGGATCACTTACAATTTGATGTCACGAAAGCGCGACAAAACTGGAAAACAGACCTTGAGAAGATAATTCTAGAACACAAAGGAGTGCTTGTAATGGATATTACAGGACCATCACTATATGGAGGTACACAATCAGCAAGAATGTACGAGATCGCTGAAACCGGAACAATAACCACTCTAACCAATGATATAAACTGCTTCGAAGAACCGGATCTTGAATCTCCATCTAAGGCGATCAAATATTCTGCTCAAGTCACTCTTACCGGGTTTAGAGCTCAATGCCCTGTCGGTGAGTCTATGCTCAAGAAATTCTGTGCACTGAACCATTATTACAACCGACAACAGTAGGATTGGGACTGCTGACATCTCTGTTCAAAACTGAAAAAATCAAGGAAAATGTCTAAAATATGCCTATCCAATCGGAGCAGAGCTCCAGGGTATGCGGCATATTTTTTGCTATGCAACCGGCATTTTCAAGATTACAAACTGACG
>CAYHWL010000023.1:0-15642 GCA_964359785.1 uncultured Methanosarcinales archaeon
ACAGCTACTTGCTAAGTCCATCCATCACCGATTTATGCAACACCCCAGCAGATAGGAAACCTTTTTAAATAACCTACTGCTCACGTTAACAACCCGACACGGGGCTGTGGGGTAACTTGGCTATCCTTCCTGGTTTGGGACCAGGAGATCCCGGTTCAAAAACAGAGGGTCCACAAGCCCCTGCATGGAAGTCCGGGCAGCCCCATAAGTGCGGGGATGATAAAAATGGCATCAAAAGAACTCAATTTATCAAGCGCGAAAAGATACGGCGCACGTTACGGACCTAGACTCCGCAACAAAGTCGCAGAAATCGAACTCCAAAGCCGTGCATGGCACAAATGCCCTTACTGCTCAAGACCACAAGTCAAAAGGATCTCTAATGGGATATTCAAATGCAGAAAATGCTCTGAACAGTTCACAGGCAAAGCATACTCGCCTATCAAGAAAATCGTGATCAAGGCAGAAGCCGTCGCAAACGAAGAAGTGTTCACAGAAGAGGAGGAATAGAATGGTCAGCTACAAATGCCTAACATGCGACAAGAAGGTCGCACTAACGATGATGGGCAGAAAAGTGAGATGCCCATATTGCGGTGGAAAGATGCTCTATAAACAGCGCGCCGCAGGCACAAAAATCGTCGCACGATGATAAGCACGACGATTTGCATACCCTATAATCCCACCTTGGAGGCCATCCTCCAAGGAGAGAAACGTGAACAACTAAGAAGCAAGGCGAAAATCTCACGCAAGGACGATTCACTAATCATCGAGATCGAAGCCAAAGACATCCCATCACTTCGAGCAAGCACAAACGCGATAATGCAAGCTATTGCAGTGCATGACAGCGTATAGACATGGACAAAGACACACAAGAGCACATACAACAATTACAGGTCTATGAGCACAACCTCCAGCAGATCCTTGTGCAAAGACAGACACTTTCTACGCAAGCCATAGAGATTGAATCGGCGATAAAAGAGCTGGAGAGCTCCAAAACAGCATATAAGATCATAGGAAATATCATGGTGCTATCTGATAAAGAGACTCTCACAAAAGAGCTAAACGAGAAGAAAGAGCTTCTGGACCTGCGGCTCAGATCATTCGACAAACAAGAAGAGCAGATCCGAGCCAAAGCCAGCGCACTCAAAGACAAAGTCATGGCCGGCCTCAAAGGTGGGAACCATGAATGAGGAATTGACAAGCGTGATATGCGCACTTCAAGATCTGGGAGAAGACAGCACACTGCCAAAATCAGTCCGGATAAAAATCGACGAGACGATAAGCGTCCTGACCCAACATGGAGAGGACCCAATCAAAATCAATCGCGCCATCAGCGAACTTTCAGAACTTAGCGAATCAGTGAATATGCAATCACACATACGCATGCAGTTATTCAATGTCATGAGCCTTCTTGAGACCGTGTGAGACCTTCTTCAATCTCACTGATGATGGAACATAGATCGTGTCACCTGCCTTGGTCAACAATCTCGTAGACATAAGACCGATGCGCATGACCTGCGCCTTTGAATAACCAACTACCACAAAATCGCCTTTCCTATAACCTCTGGTCTTTAGAAGATTCAGGCCAGCCAAGGTATTCCTGACCGCATCTTGGATCCCTAGAGCCAGATAAGATAATGCCACCAACAAGAGCCCAAACATGATCAACAGGGCGACCCAGATAGTGATGCCAAACTGCGTCAAGGCAGTGATGATAAAAGAAGCGTAAATCAAGTAGGAGACCAAATTTGGGCCTGAACCCTCGATATCAATCTTCGCGTTTGTGGCCTTCTTCCACAACTCGTTTGCGCCTAGGAACTCAAGGAGACGGCCAGCTATACGCCCGACAAACCGACCCACAATGATACCTATAAAGATTATCAAAACAGCGCTTAGGATCATATAGAACCATGGCAGGATAAAACCCCAGACCATGCTTTGCGCAGCCGAAAACACATCCATAACCGATATTTTGGACAATCCTTTAAATAACTTGATGGATAAGCTTTCTTACACATGGGAGCAAGCGAACAGATAGCGGAGATCGAAGAACAGATCAAGAACACCAAATACAACAAGCACACGCAATTTGGAGTGGGTCTTCTAAAAGCCAAGCTATCCCGCCTGCGTGATGACATAGCAAAAAAAGGAAGCGGCAAAGGCGGAGAAGGATACGCAGTCAAGAAATCAGGCGACGCGACAGTGGTGCTGCTCGGATTCCCCTCCGTCGGAAAAAGCACATTACTAAACAAGATCACAGGCGCCGAATCAGAAGTAGGAGCATATGACTTCACCACACTCACGGTGATCCCTGGATTGCTTGAACACAAACACGCGCAGATCCAGATACTCGATGTACCTGGCATAGTGTCTGGCGCGGCATCTGGACGGGGCAGAGGGCGTGAAGTGCTTGCTGTGCTACGAGGGGCGGATCTGATATTGATCGTGGTGGATGCGTTAAAACCATTGCAATACAAGAGCATCCTAGATGAGATATTCGAAAGCGGGATCAGGATAAACCAGCGCAAGCCAGATGTGAAGGTGGCACGCAAAGCGCGAGGAGGGATAAGTTTGTCCACTACCGTCAAGTTGACTAAGCTGGATAAGAAGACTGTCGAAGGAGTATTGCGAGAGTACAAGCTAAACAACTGCGACATGGTCATACGAGAAGATATCTCCGACGACCAACTCATCGACATCCTCGACGGGAATAGGACATACACCAAAGCAATAACAGTGATAAACAAAGTGGATCTTGTGGATGAAGAGACCTTGAAGAAATTGACCGCCGAGATAAAACCAAATCTACTGATATCCGCCGAATCTGGGCTTGGAATCGAGAAGCTAAAAGACCTCATATTCGACAAGATAGGCTTCATCCGAATCTACTGCAAAGAAGCAGGAAAGAAGGCAGACATGGAAGTCCCTCTCATCATGCGACGAGGAAGCACGCTTGAAGACGTCTGCAAATCACTGCACAAGGATTTCGTCAAAAAATTCAAGTTCGCCAAAATCTGGGGCAAATCCGCCAAATTCGACGGACAATCATTCAAGAAACTCGACAAAGCGCTCGCGGACGGGGATATAGTGGAGATACATATCAGTTGAATGTGAAAGAATAAAAATAACTCCTTTTTTTCTGCCTGTATGAACATGAGACTTGATCCGGGTCCATTTGATCTGATAGTATCTGGCAATAAAAATCTAGAGATCAGGCTTTTTGATGAGAAGAGACAACGCCTGAATCTGGGAGATATCATCACATTCTCGAAGAGGCCAGAATTGATCGAGCGAGTGGACACTCTTGTGGTCGCATTGCTACGATACAGGACAATCGAGGAACTTGTTGATGATATACCGATGGAAAAGTTTGGGTATCTGCATGATTATGACAAAGCGGAATTTGTCAAATGGTGTTATTCTAGGTACAGCGCAGAAGAAGTGAAGAAATATGGAATTCTTGGAATAAAAATCGAGATTTAGACCAACAGCGACAATAGGTAATAGAACCAATTATCCTGCTTGGACTCGAAAAACTCCGAGAGCTTCTGATCGATGCCAAAACATCTTCCAGCCTTCATAGTCCAGAACATGAAAAAGATGCCGACTAGCATTATGTCCGACCAGATCCACCAGTTCGGATTGGCGGATCGTAAGACGAATAATGCCAAGCTCCAGAAGAATCCTAGGACAGACCAGAACCTCGAGAAGAAACCCATAAAGAGGCTTATGCCAAGGAATAGGTTGAATAAGAAATGCAACCAACCAAAAACAGCGATCTGCGGCTGGACCACGTTGGTGAGAAATGAGCTTAACAAGCCGTTCACTGGATATCTGACCATGTTGGAAATTAGATCTTGGAACCATCCAAAATTCGCCCATGGAGCGGTCTCAATGGCTGTCGCAAGGAAAAGGATGCTCACTATGACCCTTATCAAAGCCAATGGGAAAGCGCCTGTGCTGGCATTCCAAGCATACTGGAAGAAACCCTGCTCCTCAAACTGCGCTTCCTCATGATCTTCTTCTACTTCAATTGGCTCTTCCTCTTGTTGCTCGATAGACTCGCCAGCCAATAGAGCGGCGACATCTTTGCCTGTAAGATTGGCCTGCTCAATCAGGGTCTGGAATGTCTTGTCTGAGAGCTGTTCTTTTGAGGGGATGATCAGACGTGACGTGCCTTTTTTCAGCGACACATGGCCGCCTCTTTCTCCAACTACCTTGAAACCTGCTTTCTTCAGAAGAGCGATCAGATCCTTACCGTGCATGCTTGTCATCTGGACACCTCCACAGTGGCGATGTTTATATGTTTCCTATCCAAGTGGGCTTTATTTGGCTTTTCCATAAAAAGCTCCAAAGCCTCCTTGATATTATCCAACGCAGTCCCTTCCGATCTACCCTGACTCATCAAGTCGACCTCAAGGCATCTCGCTGTGAAAAGGGCCTTGTCCTTCTCGATAAGAACGGTAAATTTCATGGGTTATTTACCCATTACATCGTTAATAAAGGTTATGAAGATGGAGTTTTGAAAACATACGACCGCCACATTTATATATGAGAATTCGAGAGATTGGTGACACTAGAGGTGAATCATAATATGGCAAAAGCAGTACAGGAAGAATCCTCAACATACGGCCTCGTGCTATCAGCACTAGTCGCAGTGGTCGCAATAGTATCACTTGTGCTATTGATAACAAGCGCGATTTGATTATAGCAAATTATTTTCTTATCCTTTCACATTGCCCATTGGTTTTAGCGCCACTACCTTTTTTGAGACCTGGGCTTGGTCCATCGTCTGGACGACTTCTGAGATGTCCTTGTAAGCGGAACCTGCCTCTTCAGCCAGACCGGACATCGAGACAGCTTTGACATAGATGCCCCTCTTTTCCATGTCCTTTTGCAATTCGCCACCATTCACTTCGCTTTTGGCTTGGTGTCGGGACATTGTGCGACCTGAGCCGTGCATAGTGGAACAGAACGTCTCTTCGGAGCCGTCAAGGCCTGCGCATAAATAGGAACCTGTCTCCATAGAACCGCCGACAATCACCGGCTGACCAGTCTTATGGAATCTGCTTTGGAGCTCTTCACGGTTTGGACCAAAACATCTTGTTGAACCTTTACGGTGGACTATCAGGTTTTTGAATGCGCCGTCCACTTTGTGCCGTTCAATCTTTGCGATGTTGTGAGCCACGTCATAAACCAAGTCCATGCCCAAAGATTCTGCGGATTGGTTGAAGGTCTTCTCAAATGCTTTTCTAATCTGGTGAAGGATGACCTGGCGGTTTGCGAATGCCAGATTACAAGCGCAGACATGGGCCTTGTAATAGTCCTGACCTTCTTCAGATTCAAAAGGAGCGCAGGCTAATTCTCTGTCTTTAACATGGATATTATATTTTCTCATGGCATCTTCAAATGAGTGCAGATAGTCAGTGCCGATCTGATGACCGAAACCCCTGCTGCCACAATGGACCATGACAACGACCTGATCTTTTTCGATCCCCCATTCTTTTGCGATGTCCTCTTCGAAGAGGTCAGATGCATATTGGACTTCAAGATAGTGATTGCCTGAACCTAACGTCCCTAACTGGTTGATTCCCCTTTCTACGGCTCTTGCCGAGACTTTGTCTGGGTCAGCGCCTTTGATGCAACCGCACTCTTCAATCCTGTTCAGGTCTTCATTCCAACCATAACCATGCTTGACACACCACTTGGCACCATCGCACATGACATCTCTTAATTCTGACTTTGTGAGTTTGACTAAGCCAGAACCACCAACGCCTGCTGGGACAAGTTTGAATAAAGTGTTGACGAGCTCCTTTATTTTGGGTTCGACGTCTTTTCTGAAAAGATTTGTTTTCACCAGACGCATGCCACAGTTTTGATCAAAACCGATACCACCCGGAGAAATGACTCCTCCTTCCTTGGGATCCATAGCGGCTACGCCTCCGATCGGGAAACCATAACCCATATGACCATCAGGCATACAATAAGCGTACCTTTGGATGCCAGGAAGAGCCGCGACGTTTGTGAGTTGGTCTAAGACTTTCCCGTCGAAACCTGGCAGAAGGGGTTTGGATGCGTAGATACGACCCGGGACTAACATGCCCTGCTTGTAAGTCTTTGGGATCTCCCAACAGACATCAGAGACTTTAGTGAAATCCATAAGAAGCGATTCTCGCTTTGGCTTAATAAAGGTGATTGTCGAATTCACTTATGGCGAGGGGTGTAGAGATAACGTTTTCTTAGAAGAAAAACCGATATTGATGTGACCAGAATGATAACCCCAAAGACCGGGAATAAATAAGCCCTATCAAATGTTGACACCAGATACCCCATCAGGCCAGGATTAAAAATCCAGATTAAGCTTATGCCCATCTGTCTTGCGGAAAGCGTGGTTGCGCGGATGTTCGAGGGGATATGTTCATGGATGATGTCCGCGTCTAAGTAATACCAAAGGGAATGAGCAAAGAGCATGAGGTAAGATGAGGCTATTGCCACCCATAACCAATCCGCACCTAACCCCACCATCACCAAACTCTCCAGAAAGATAACCCAAAAAAACAAAGTGGCATGCTGTTGTTTTTTCACAAGACCGGGCAAAAGGAGACCGCAAAAACCTGATAAACCCGTCTTTACAGCCTGATAAGTCCCTAAGATCACTATCGGCAGTCCTAAACCTACCAATACTGGCTGTTCCATCAAGCCATGCCAAGCACCTTCAAAGAAAAAAACAGGGATGTAGAGCATGAACAGCGAACTAAGAGTAGATTGCCCCCACAGCAATTTGAGCCCAGCAAAAAAATCTGTATGGTCGTCTAGTTTGGACTCCTTTGTTTTATTTCGTGGTTCCCTGACTAGGGAAAGAGCGATTGTCCCAATGATTGTGGTCGAAATAGTCATCCAATATGGCAAGGAACCATCATAGATGAAAAGAATAGACCCGAAGAATACTGAAATCAATTGACCTGCCGCGCCTATGAAATTCAAGATACCTAGAATCTTGCTGTTGTGTTTCTGCAACCCTTTCTCTTTTAGAGCATCATAGATCAAGGCTTCCCTTGCACCAGACTGGAATGCCCAAGCCATGCCAACCAAAAAAGAAGCAACAAGAAATGATGGGAATGAGTAGGATTTCACCTCCACAAGAAAAGCGATCACCACCAATAGATTGGCGCAGATCATGCTAGTCTTTCGCCCATATCTATCGGCCAGAATACCTGTCGGGTACTCAAACAGAGTAGAAGCAAGGTACACAGTAGAACTCAACAAACCAAGCTGGATCAAAGATAAGCCTCTTGATTGAAAGAACAATACCCAGATTGGAGTCATGAACAGCATACTGCTAAAGAATTCGTAAATGTATAGGGGCAAGAGGAAGTTGAACTTTTTCATGACAAGTCATTATATAAGCTAGATGATAAAGGTGATTGTCAGACATCAACTAGAACAGTCGCTGTGTAGCCGTCTTTGGTGTGTTTGACTTCAAACATGTGATATGTGATGGCTTTCACGTCATCGCCTAACTTCTGAGTTTTGGGATTTATCTTGTCGCCTAGCAGAGTAGCTGTGAGGGTGATTTGGTCATTGTCTTTTGTTATTTTGCAGGTGAGCTTGCTGAAAAGAAGCTGTTTTGCGTCCTTTAAGAAGACCAATTCGTCTAGGAACTTGAAGAGGACCTGGGAGAAATCCTTGTCATTGATCCGGATTGTATGTCTTATCTTTGGTTTTATCGTCTTTAGATCGGCCATGACTGACTCTAGGGCTAGAGCTGAATTCTTACACAGCGCGGCTTGCGTCTTACCATAAGCCTTGAACGCCACATCAGCCGTCGCCGTGTCTTTGAGGAAGGTGAAAGGTTGCATGAGAAAAGGAGTTCACTTTGAGGATTATAAAGATATGGTCGAAATCACGCCTTAGTCTTCTCCAGAAGTCCTACAAAATATGATTTAGGATAATACTGGAGACCAAATTCGGCAGATTCACTTGGATCCCTTTTCATGAAAACATCAGCCTCACGATCCGTCACAATATAGTATATCACTCCAAATTGCCTGCGTAAGAGTTCGATGACCCCCGAAGGAGATTTTGTATCTTCTTCCCAAGTAAGTATCCTATCCAAAACATCAGCTATCTCCTCTTTAGAAGATAATCTCTTTGGATCATCACATGATGGCTGAATTGGCATGACTAGGGGAAGTAAAAGCGATTATTATACTTTTCGTTGCCTGTCCAACTCTTGCAGAAATGATCTGTTCACTAGACAAGGCTCATCACAAAAACCCATCTTGACCAGTGAGTCATACTACTCTTGCAGGACAGAAAAAACCAAAAATTGCGGGAATACCAGAAGAGATTGCTGCGTTCTTCTCAAGGATGGATTCTGAAAAGCAGAAGGTTGCAGAAAAGCTAATTAACTTGGTTTATTCTAATCCCTGAAACTATGCATTAGAAGCACCGCATCCTTCTCCATAACTGGCGATTCGCAGATGAGGACTCCGCCTACTTTGAATTCTTTGAGGGTTGCTAGGAGGTCTTTGTAGTTCATGTCAGATTCATTTAACATCAGATGGTTCTTCTCACCCTTGTCGCCATAATTGATGCCGCTGAGATGGATATGCATATTGTCAAGGGCTTCTTGACCAAGATGTCTTTCGATCAAGGCGAGTGATCGATGGAATTCCTCTTTTGTGTTCTCCTTTCCATCGCTTCTTGCGTGCAAGTGAGAGAAATCAACGCAAGGAAGGACGCCTTCGATCTGTTCTGACAAAAGACACACCTCTTTGAGGTCGCCCCATTGAGTGGGCTTGCCTGTAGTCTCTGGACGGATCCAGAGCTTGATGCCTTCATCGCGAAGGGATTGGACGACCTCCTTTAGGTTGTGCTTGACTGTCTTGAAGACAGCTTCTTTGTCTTGTTTCAAGTAAAATGCAGCATGGAAAACCAAGGAGTAGCCACCGCAGAGATGGAGGATTCTTGCGGCCTTCTTGATACGCTCCTTTGAGGCATCGAGTTTCACCTGCTCTTGCGCGTTGAGATTGATGAAATACTGGCCGTGAGCGGTGAGAAGCAGGTCATCTTTTTTGGCTTGCGCTTTGACTTGTGGGGCGAGAGCCTCACTTATGTTGACAGATTGAACAAATTCAAGCTCCATCGCATCAAGGCCAAGCTTGCGCACCTGTGAAATGCCGTCTAGAGTAGTGCGTTTATCTGTGCAAATGGGGATCCCGGCAGTACCAAATCGCAGCATAGTCACTCTTGCGACCAATCCCTTATCAGATGCACCAAGAGACGGACGCCAAAACCTGACCCACCCTTGGGAATATAATCCTTTTCATCACGCAAAGAAGCAGGACCTGCGATGTCAAGATGCGCAAACGGCGTCTTCTCGACAAAATTGTCCAGGAACGCCGCAGCTGTGATAGCACCAGCCTCCCCTTTTGGAAGGCCGATGTTTTTTGTGTCTGCTATCTTGGACTTCACCGCTTCACGATACTCATCATAAAGAGGAAGACGCCATACACGCTCCCCAGAACCAATCGATGCCACAATGATACGATCAGAGAGCCGATCATCACTCGAGATAAGACCCGCGGCCTCCCTACCAAGAGCAGTCATGCAAGCTCCAGTGAGCGTCGCAAGGTCGATGATCGCATCAGGCTTGAAGGCTTTCTCCGCGTATGAGAGGGCATCTGCCAAGATGATCCTGCCTTCAGCGTCGGTATTGAGAACCTCGACAGTCTTCCTGCTATGGGTCTTGACAATATCCCCAGGCTTGTATGCAGACCCGCCAGGCATATTCTCAGTGCAAGGCATGATACCAATGACGTTGATTGGAAGCTTGAGCTGGGCAATCGCACCCATCGCGGCCATGACAGCAGCCGCGCCTGCCATATCAGCTTTCATGTCTTCCATAGAGTCAGCAGGTTTTATAGACAACCCGCCTGAATCGAATGTGATGCCTTTGCCAACAATCGCGATAGTCTTCTTGGCCTTATCATGACGATGTTCCATGACAATCAATTTAGGCTCTTGAGTGGATCCTTTGCTCACCACAAAAAGACCATGCATGCCAAGACTGATGATGTCATCCCTACCATAGACCCTTGCTTTGCAACGATGATCGCTTGCTATGCGCTTGGCAATCAAGGCCATCTGGGCAGGAGTCATCACAGAAGCAGGAGAATGGACCATATCCCTAGCAAGATTGACCATACCAGAGATTATCAGCGCCATGCGCATGGATTCTTCAGAGCGTGGATCGATTGAGTCCACAAGAAATTGGACAGATTCGACCTCCTTGCTCTTGCCGCTCTTGAACTGCTCAAAACGATAATTGCCTAGCAAAACACCTTCCGCAACCGCAAAAATACGATCAGGAAGCATTGTATTTATGACATCGCATAATGGCAACGCGGACACTATCTTCTGGCCATAATCCCTCGCTACTTTAATCGAGATGCCTGAAATACGCCTCAAATGCTCAAGATTGAAAGTCGAACGCTTGCCAAGGCCTACCAACAGGACTGACTTTGCGCTATGAGCTCCAAATGAAGAAAGAAGATGGAGCTTTGCCCAATCAGGACAGAACTGGTCCTCCTTGATAAGATGCGAGATGTTGCCATTCAAGCGCTTGTCCAATTCACAAAAGATGGAGTCTAGGCCGTCCTCAAAGACCCCAACAACAAGGACATCACACGACACATCTTCTGGTTTGCATCTATACAGGCTGGTTTTCATCAATATCCCCCAATACTCGCGGGGAGAGGGCAAGCGTATAAAAACCATTCGGGATTTTGAGAGAACATGTGGAAAGGCTTATATAAGATGGTCAGGGGACAGGAGACATGAGAAGCGCCCTAGCTTTGATATTCGTCCTGCTACTCGCCGGATGCACGACGGTGCCAGTCGAAATGCCGGACAAAGGCAACACACCAAACACCACCTATGCCGCCCCTCAAATACAAGTTGAGGTAGCACCAATCAAAGTCGCAGAAAAGACTGTGGTGCAAGGACAACCAGAACTGGAGAGCTTCTCAATCCTCGATGGAACCCTCAAATTCGTGAACAAGGCAGGAGAAGTATATCATTCCCCTCTCAAAACCCTGCACTATATAGAAGGCAAAGATCGTCTGGAATATGAGATCAGACAAGGAGACTACATGCTTGTCGATGCAAACGAGATAAGCAAGGCAGTGAAGTACCTGCGAATCGAACCTGCCAAAAATAAGATCATATTCTTGGATGGGGAATTACCAGTGGAAAGCTACTATATCCCCGTACTCGCTGAAGTAAGAAGCCTAGTCGGCCGCAGTTACGGCCAAAAACCAAGAAGCGGGGTGTCCACCCAATCTGACAGGATATCTGGAATCACATGGGAAGAAGTGCAAGAATTGAATCCCACTGTGACATTCGACGAATTCGCCGACACACAGACCATAGGAGTAGGAGAAGTGGAACTAGATGGATACTCCTTTAGATATTATATCAGTTATAGCGCCGGAAACCCCATATCGATGGACTTAGATGGTGACAAGAAGATAAACGGAAAGAAAGTTCTACTAGTGACCCAGATAGGCGATAAAGTGGATCTTACCGCAGAAAAGAATTGATACTGCCCTTACTGATACGTTCTAGGGATTTTTGGATAGCAGAACCATACTGGGCGCCTTTCTTTTGTCTGAAAGCCAAGTCTTGCGGGACGCCAAAATCCATGGCTAAATCCGCCACAGCCAATTTCCTTAATCCATCTTTCACTTTCTGCTCACTAGGTAGACCTAAACCTAATCTGATCACTTCCTTATCCAAGAAAGGGGTGAGAAAATCTAGATGGAAATGATTGGCCACCAAATCACACCTTCTTAAGTCATTCTCATGAAGCGAGGTGCTAAGACTCAAAAGACACTCCTTGTTGACATCTTGAGCTAACTTATGCCTGTTATAGCCACCAAACACATCCTCCGCGCCAAGACCTGAAAAGATGTGTTTTAGACCTGATGCTTGGGCCCGCCTTGATGCTGCGAATTCGACTGCACCAACGCCGAAAAGAACGACGGGATTTGATGCGATATGATCCTTGAAAATGACCTTCAATTCTTGGATGATGCTTTTGATATCCTGGTCATCTAGGGTGACAATGTGGTGCTCCAGACTCAGACCTCCTGCCACTCTTTTGGCGAATTCTATGTCCTGCGAATCCTTTGTGCCAACCGTGAAACAGATAGGGCTGTGATTGTGCTTTTTTAGGATGTGGGCGATCAGCGTCGAGTCCACGCCTCCCGAGAGAAAAAGACCAAATGGCTCTTTGGGAACCCTTCGTAGAACGGCCTGTTCGAAGGCTGTGGAGATCTGGGCAAGGCTTGAGGGAGTGATATCCAACGAACTGATCGCCTCTTGCCACTTAGCAAGGGAAACTAGCGTGTTGCCTTCTTTGTATAACTCTTGCATACCGCTGCATAAGTCCGGGAGTAATTAAAGTTTCACACTGATACTTGCGTTGTGAATCGAGAACTGATTTGGAGTCTCCCATAGAGGGAAACTCGACATCATCTGGCTTAGAAGAGGGATAAAAGTGACATTAGAGGGATGGTAAATCAGGAAACGATGGAGGACAGCGTCTATACGTTCATCTTGGATCGATAATGCAGGAGTGACGAAGATCGTGATATTATCAGAAGATTGAGACAGACTATAAGAAGGGCCGTCCTGCCATATAATAGTATAATTCGAGGGCGCTGTCGGGTCGATAAAGTCTGTGAAGTTTGTTATGAACCTCTGATAGACCATGTTACCCTGGCTTTTGATCTGGTTAGCAGTGAGATCCAAAATGGTGCATTGCGTGCAGAGCCCAGGATTCTGCTGCAAAGAACGACGGATACAAAGACGATGATCCACTTTAGGCGTGAGACGGAATGTTGTGAGTGGGTCCTTGCCGAAACGATATGAGGAGGTAGGCTCTAAGTCAAGACAGAACAAACCATCATTGAAAGTGGAAGTCACTTGCGCTATCGTAGGGATCTCTGTGAGCTCATCTTGGAAGGAAAGATTTGCGGATTGCAATGTGAGGATAGAATCATCACTTGGATCCTTGACCGCTGTTAGCGTCAGGGAATTGTTATAGGGAGAAATGTTGAGGGTGTGCTTGCCGACAAGGACGTTTAGGGAATCATTGGATCGGATAATGATCTTCGCACCTAGGAAAACCTTGGCATCTTTTAGATTCTGGGCTTGGAAAGAACCGGATTTTATCGACTTGGCCTGCTTGAACTCCAAGACGCTATTTGTGAGAGACCCTTGGGCTTGACGGACGCTTGTCTCTTTGGAGTCTAGGAATTCTAGGTTTTGAGCTTGGCTGACGGAGAAGTCACCGTTCTGATTGAGGATGAGACTGCTGAAATCCTGGGCGTCTAACCTTGGAGAGGACAAGGACTCGCCTTGTCTTATCGAGAGGACTTGACCAAGCTTTCTGACTCCTTTGAGATTCTTGAATGTGGAGTCGCCGTCTTCTAGAGATTGCGCACTGAAATCCAAGCCGCCATCACGACCTTGAGAGAAATCCGTCACGCCCTTCGCGCGGAAGTTGGGTTTGGTGATAACTTGGGAAGACTTGGCCTTGACAGAGCCATCTTTACTGATGGTCACATCATGGGAACCTTGCATCGTGACTCCGCCCGATTCCATCTCGGAAACAGCGGATGCCTCGAAAACCCCATTTTTGACCTGAACTGTGGACAGAGCAGGAACTGTCGCAGGGACACCAGCGACAGTGACAGTTTGAGGAGATTGAGGGACGACAGGATCCAGGCTAGAACCTTGGGAAATGGCAGTGTTGATGGTTTCTGGGTCGATGAAGTCTGTCTCCTGTTTAACTGATTGCCCATACACAGTGATGAAGCAGAGTAAAACTAAAATGATGGCTATCCCTCGTCTCATAAAAGTCGTGTGAATTCCTTAGTATAAATTACTTATCCCCGAAGAATTTCTCGATGCGCTTCAAAGCACTGGAATATATGGGGTCCTTTGGGTTCAATTCCATTCCTTTGTAGATACATTCTTTGCACTTTTCGATTTGTCTGAGATTATAATAATCAATGACTAGACCGTGATAAGCTTCAGCTTCGATCTTAGGATTTCCTTTATAGACTATTAGTAAATGTTCTAAACACTCAATTGATTTTTGGGATTTACCAGAACGTCCATGCGCAGTCGCCACACTGATGTACAGCTCCCATGCTCTGGGGAACTTCTCAATACCTTCTGTGCCAATCTCGATAGCTTCTGAATATTGCTTATTATTGACATAAGAATCAGTCATACGGATGTAATCCTCTTTGGAATTGGCCTCTTGCGCTGGCAGAACACTGGCAGAGACTATCGCTACCAACCCTGTGAGGAATTGTCTTCGATTCATGAGGGGACTATAGGTACTGTGGAATAAAAAGGTTGACCTTTGGATGGGGTGTATAGCACCTTATACAATATAAGGCTTGGATTAATGCCAAAAGACCCACTGTAGGGTCAATGGACCAATTCAACCAAAAAACACTAAGACAATTCCGAAAACTACTCTACCCAGCAATCGCACAAGGAATCATAACAGGGTATAATGTCTATAATGAACCAAAAGACCCAAGTGACACAGCCATACACTACCTACACAGCGACCTTGGAATAGATGAGAATGGGAAGATGGACAGACATCTGGAATCTCTGATATACACAATCAACAACAACTTCCCCAACACATTAACCACAAATATCGCCAGTGCGATAACTGATCGGATAGCAATTTATCAATGGGGTGATTGGAAAGAAAATCCATTGACTACACGGCTTTATGATGCTCATGGCAACAGGCTACGAGACAAGGATGCTGACGACTATGAGGGAGTGATAATCATAGAAGGGCGTCAATACGATCTAAGTATGACCCCCGAAAATTGGCGGCAGCGGACGGAGATCATACGAATACTGCTTAGATATACGCAGCTAAAAACCCTAACCTCCCGCTGTTTATTGACACCAATTGAGAACCCTCGTGCATTGATCGGCAGTTGGGCGATTCCTTTGATTGTCTCAAATCAATATTCAAACTTAATGAAAAAAGTCAATGAAGTTAGGATTCAAATTGAGACCTGCCAGTCCCGAATAGTTGTCCGCACACCAGAAAACCTTATCAGCTACCTAAATGGCAAATCTCTTCCAGCTACGACTTCAGCGATTTATGTGAATACATCATTTCACAACAATTACTTGATCAGAAAGTGAGGCGATTTTCCTACGAAGACGATTCTGATCATATTTTCTTCCGAGCGTCGGAGAGACCCAATGCTCTTCAAGGTCCAATCTGGCTAATTCTTTGGCAGTTGACCTTGAGTATATCCCATACCCCCTAGGTATATTGAAAGGGGGACTCAACCAAGGGATTATCACCGCATCATCACCAGACGATTCTAATTCATCTAAAACGCACTCCAAGACAGACTTATCCTGGCAAGTCCGGAGATTGATATAGTCCACACCCTTCTTGATCACGAGGCAAGCCGGCTCTCGCCTTTGGTCATATATCTTTCTACTTGAATCCATAACCATCACAGGAACAGACTAGGATATAAGAGCACCCCGTAAAGATTTTGGAAAATGGACAATATC
>CAYHWL010000024.1:0-15362 GCA_964359785.1 uncultured Methanosarcinales archaeon
ACATCAGCTGGGAGGCAGACAAGGAACGTGACAAGCGCTTCACCAAGCGGCTGTATGGGTGGAGCGACTGCTGTGGAGCAACAATGCATTCCGGGACAGGATAACACGTGTGTCACACCACTCGCGGGACTCAGTTCATGGTTCACAGCAGATTTTGACGCGAATGATGTCGTGGGCACAATCAAGGGATTCCCTGACAATGGCGTCACATTCTCACCGGGATATTCTGACCAGGCATTCGACCTGAAAAGGACATACACTGGATATAGAACCGACATGTCCACCACAGAGATGAAAGTTGGACTTGGCACGGATGCATCGCTTAATCCGGGGACAGGAAGCATCTCGATATCATTGTGGGCCAAGCCATTGAACTTGCCGACAACAGCATCAGTGATGCAGTATCTGTTCTCGAAATTTAATAAGGTACCTCAAACGAGAAGCAGCAATTATGATCCAGCGGTAGCAGCCGCGGGGTATTATACTGGGTATTATATGATGTTCTCTGGCAAGTCATTGCTATTTGCCATTGGAGATGGTAAGAGCTCTATGGGAGGAGTAACCTACACGATACCTCTTGCGGATGTCCCCAAATGGACAAGCGCTTGGCACCATATCCTCGTAGTATATGATGCTTCCACATCAGATGTGAGATTATATGTGGACGGCACCATGATGACCTCTGCGAATCAAAATCTCGCTAGGAGCACCGCGACATGGTATGGGTATGCTGGTTCGTATGTCGGTTCGAAGAATTTTGGCAGTATAAATCCGAGCGCGCCATTCAAAATCGGAGGAGCCTATGACGGATTGATTGATGAGGTTCAGATATACAAACGTGCGCTTAGCGATGCGGAGGTGCAGTCGCTTGCCGCGAAAAAGACATGCAAACCTGCGAGGGCAGATTGTAAGGAATCTGATTGGTCGTCAAGACTCGATCCTGCAGTGTGCACCGGAACAACTACACAACAGACACGCATCTGGACCAAAGTGAATACTTGCGTGAACGGCGTAGTCCATCAGCCCCTTGAAATAGCCACCTGTGCACCAGTGAATGAAGATGTAGACTCGGACGGAATGAAAGATGTATGGGAGACACGCTATGGCTTGAATCCAAATGTTGCCACTGATGCATCAACAGATCCTGACGGAGATGGCATGACCAACTTGCAAGAATATCTGTACTTCACGCGGACCGGAAGAGATATCAATCCGCTGAAGGCAGACACAGATGGCGATGGATGGAGTGATGGTGAGGAGTATTCGTGTAACTCTGATCCAATTGATGTGAATGGAGTGTGTAATGGAACAAGGGTCTTGGATAGGGATGCAGACACGATGAACGACGCATGGGAGACACGCCATGGCTTGAATCCAAATGATGCAGGCGACGCATCAAAGGATTCGGATAGCGACGGCTTGACAAACCTGCAGGAGTATACCTATTATACGCAGACTGGAAGGGAGATCGACCCCTTGAACGCGGACACAGACAGCGATGGATGGAGCGACAATGAGGAGAAGACCTGTAATGTCAACCCTATCGATGCTAGTTCGAAGTGTACCGGCACAAAAATGGCTTTGGGCATCGGCCAAAGCACAGTGTTTGGCGGAGTAATAGTTCAGCTACAGTCCGTTAATGCGGCAACAGGGATAGCGAATCTAATTGTGATACCAGGCAACACTATTGCCAGTAACATCGTGACTGGACAAGCGGTACGCCAGGTGGAACCGTCTGGATCACCTTGGGCGTGGCTCTACGGCCTATTCAAGTAGACTCTTTCTTTTTTTCTTTTTCTTCTTCATTCCTAACGCACAAGTTTTATATACTATATCGCCTCCGATATATCTCGGAAACGATATAGCTCGACATCGATATATCGATGTCGATATAATGGGATTGATATGCTAAGAGGACACCTGCGCCACATAACGCTTGCCGCGATATCAGGGACGGATCTCTCTGGCTACGACCTCATGAAGAATCTCGAAGAGAAGCTTGGACAAAAACCAAGCCCGGGGTCCATATATCCTGTCCTCTCTGAACTTGAGGATAGCGGGCTGATCAAAGTCAGAGCAGATGAACGCAAGAAAGTATATTCCATTACTGCCAAAGGCAAAGAGGAACTATCAACCCTAAAGAAAGGCCACGCGGCCATAATCGACTCGATGGATAGCGCTATGAAGATGTGCGCGATGCTCACAGGCGAAGAATCAAGACTGCACCAGTATATCGTGGATGCCATGAGAAAAGGTGAAAACCCTTTCTCTGGAGCGGACGCAGAACTGCGAGAACTCAAGAAGTCTATAATGAAAGCTGCCAGCAGAGGCATCATAAAATCCAGATCAAGTGAAGTGCGCAAGATAATAAGCGAGGCTAGCCGAAAGATCAAGGATCTGGAGGCCGCCAGATGACAACGCCTGTGATAGAGTTGGATAGCGTATGGAAGACTTACATGATGGGGGAGTTCCCAGTCCATGCCCTCCGAGGCATATCAGTCAAAGTCATGCCAGGAGAGTTCGTCGCGATCCAAGGGCCAAGTGGATCAGGAAAAAGCACAGCCATGAATATGGTAGGATGCCTTGATGTCCCCACCAAAGGCAAGGTATTGCTTGATGGGATAGATATAAGCACATTGCATGAGAGCGAACTTGCGCAGATAAGAGGACGCAAGATAGGATTCGTCTTCCAAAAATTTAACCTCATCCCGACACTATCTGCCGTAGAAAATGTGGCGCTGCCTCTGTCGTTTTTGGGCGTGCCACGCACAGAGCGGACCAAACGGGCGATCGAGATACTCACAACGCTTGGGTTAGGGGACAGGCTCCATCACCGACCAAATCAATTATCTGGCGGGCAGCAGCAACGAGTGGCCATCGCCCGCGCGCTTGTCGTAGATCCATCATTAATCCTTGCCGACGAACCCACAGGCAACCTAGACTCACAATCCGGCAAACAGATAATCGAGATATTGCAGAGACTCAATAAAGCCGACAAGAAAACAATAGTCCTAGTCACACATGACGATTCAGTGGCCAAGATAGCAAAACGGGTGGAGAACATCCGTGACGGCCAGCTATCCAAGAAAAACCGAGGTGAATCCCAATGAAAAAGACCTTAACCCTGCTAATGATATTGGCGGCGACAATGTTACTTCTTCCTACTGTGAGCGCAGTAGACACGGCAAAACACATCCTGCCAAAACTGCTCAAATACCAGCCAAACCCGGCAGAGCCGGGAAACTATGTGGATGTGTATCTGCTTGTGAGCAACCGAAGAGAGGCTGTTAAGGATTTCTCGATAACACTCATACCCGGCTATCCCTTCATCCCCGCGGAAGACCAGAACACTACTATCTTCCTCGCAAGCATCCCCGCGCTTGATGAGACACTCCTAAAATGGAGAGTTTTTGTCGATCTGGACGCGCGCAATGAAGATTACAACATGACATGGTCATACACATGGGGAGGACAGGGAGGATTCATAAAATTCAACGACGAGGTATCAGTGCAGGCGACTGACGCCTCACTCACAGTGGATCATTACGAGATAACACCACAACCTATCAGACCAGGGTCGAATGCAACACTCATATTGAACCTGCAGAACCGCGGGAGAATAACAGCAAAAGACATCGATGTGACACTGGACTTGAGCACAACGCCATTCTCAACATACGGGACAGGGACGTATAGAAGAGTGAACCGGATACTGCCAAACTCGGAAGAGGAAGTGAGCTATAACCTTGTCTCGGACCCAAAATCAGAGACAAAAGTCTACTCCTTCCCGATAAACCTGAACTTCCGCGATGAGAGGAACAACAAATACAACGGAAGCAGTAGGGTGTCGGCAATCGTGAACGCTCCGCCACAACTCATGGCAGTCGTAGAAGAGTCAACTATCAAAAGCAAGAACGTCACAGGTGAAGTCACATTCAAGATAGTGAACAGCGGAGCTGTAGACATCAAATTCCTGCAGTTGCAGCTTGTGCCATCTGACCAATATGACGCGCCAGTCGCCAGCACAACGATGTACCTTGGAAACCTCGACACAGATGACTTTGAGACCGCCACATTCAAGATGAAATCGCTTGTGGACGCACCAACATTCATGATAAAGCTCGACTACTCTGACCCCTTCAACCAACAATACAACCAGACATTTGAAGTGCCAATGAGGATAGTGAGCGCGCAAGAACTAGGCGGGACACAAAGCTACACATGGGTGTACGCGCTAATCGTGGCCATCATCCTTGTCTGCGGAATCTACTGGTTCAACAGAAAAACCGGCAAGAAGTGAGACGATGCTCTCTGATTCCTTCGCATTGGTGGTGAACAACCTGCGCCATCGCAGGAAAAGAAGTATGCTCACCATGATAGGAATCTTCATAGGCATCGCCGCAGTGGTATCCTTGATATCCCTTGGCCAAGGGATGCAAAAAGCAATATTGTCACAATTTGCTTCAGTAGGCGCAGATAAGGTCATCATCCAAAGCAAGTCCAGCGGGTTTGGCCCGCCTGGATTTTTGTCTGTTGGTAAGATAACCGACAAAGACCTCGAAGTTGTGAAATTGGCCGCAGGGGTGGGAGAAGTAGCAGGAAGGATGCTAAAAGAAGCCACAATAGTATTCAACGACCAGCAAAGAATACAATTCTTGACTAGCCTCCCAAATAGTGATGACGCCAACCTGATAATCGAGGCTAACAATTACAAGGCAAATGAAGGACGTATGTTAAAACCCACTGACAGGGGGAAAATAGTAATCGGCTCTGGCTTAGCTGACAAGACAATCTTTGGACAACAGATCCGTGTCGGCAATAAACTCTCCATCAAAGGAAAGAGCTTTGGCGTCGCAGGGATACTCGCGCCCCTTGGAGACCCAATGCGCAATAAAGCAGTCATCATGAACCAAGATGACCTGCGGGAATTATTTGGGATCAAGGACAAAGAGGTCAATATAATCGTAGCACGGGCGCTGCCAGGGACAGACCCGGAGCAGATAGCTAAAGATGTCGCAAAAGCGCTACGCAGATACCGCGGAGAAAAAGAAGGCAAAGAGACATTTACCGTGCAGACTTCGGCTTCACTGATACGGACATTTGTGACCATCCTCAATATAGTCCAGGCAGTGCTTGTGGGAATAGCCTGCATCTCACTACTAGTCGGCGGGATAGGGATCACAAACACCATGTACACAGCAGTCCTTGAGAGGACAAAAGAGATAGGTGTGATGAAAGCCATAGGCGCCACACGCAACCAGATACTATTGGTATTCATGATAGAGGCGGGATTCCTGGGCCTCCTTGGAGGGACAATAGGGATACTGATGGGCATGACGCTATCCAAACTCATCGAAGTGGGAAGCAAATACGCGATGGGGTCGAACATACTGCAAGCTAGTTTCCCGTGGTACTTGATAGCCGGCGCGATGTGCTTTAGCTTCCTTATCGGCACCGGCTCTGGCGTCATGCCTGCTCTTCGCGCGGCAAATCTACAACCTGTGGAGGCACTCCGAGACGAATGACACTCTCCGACCATCTTGGGATGGCCATGCGAGCGCTCCTCGCAAGGCCTGTAAGGACGAGCTTGACACTGATAGGCATATTCATCGGCATCATGGCAGTAGTCGCACTTGTGTCCCTTGGACGCGGACTAAATGACGCGATACAAGATGAATTCCAAAAATCAGGCGGAGATAAGATCATCATCATGCCAAAAGGGAGCGGGATGGGACCGCCGGGATCACAAGGCGCAGGCAATGTCACAAAACGAGACATCGACCTAGCGAAAAGAGTGCACGGAGTGACCGACGCCGCAGGGATACTCATCAAACCAGGAATACTTGAATACAACAAGAACCAACAGATAAGAAACGTGATAAGCATCCCTTCTGACAACGGGGCAAATCTCATCTACGAGGCATATTCGATCACGGCAGGAGAAGGCAGATTGCTGCGCTTCTCTGACAAGGGCAAAGCGATGATAGGGTATGAACTAGCAAACGATAAGTCGTATTTTGGACAACAGATAAATGTCGGAAACACGATAAGCGTGAATGGCACTGGATTCAAGATAGTGGGCATTCTTGAGAAGAAAGGCGATCCTGATTTCGATACTGGCGTGATTCTAGTTGAGGATGACATCCGGGAGGTATTTGGAGTGGATGGCCAAGAACTCACCATGATATATGCCAAGACGACACCGGGAGTCGACCCTGCCGCAGTCGCGCCAGACATACTAAAGAAACTGCGTAAGGATAGGGGAGAAAAAGAAGGGTTTGAGACAGTCGATGTGCAGACCCTCACCGAACTTCTGCAGTCGTTCACGGTGATCTTTGACGTGGTGCAAACCGTGCTTGTGGGGATCGCCCTGATCAGCCTTGTGGTGGGTGGAGTGGGGATAATGAACACCATGTATACTTCGGTGGTCGAGCGTACGCGTGATATCGGGATCATGAAAAGCATCGGCGCCACCAATTGGGATGTTCTCTCCATGTTCTTTGTGGAGTCGGCGGCTCTTGGATTCTTGGGCGGAGTGTTTGGAGTGGTCGCTGGAGCAGGGCTATCCAAACTAGTCGAGATAGGAGCACGATCAGCTTATGGTTCGCCGTTGATACGGGCTTCGTTCCCACCCGAACTCATCATCGGTGTCATAGTGTTCTCTACAGTCATAGGCGCCGTAGCCGGGGTGTTTCCTGCCAAACAGGCAGCAGACATGAGACCAGTCGACGCGTTGAAGTATGAGTGATCAAATCTTATAGAACATCTTGAGGCAGGCATCCATATCAGGGACGAGGTCCAACCCCAACGCCTCTCTTGCTGTAATCCAAAGGAACGCCTTGTGCTCTACAGGGTTCAGTTTCACATCAGGCTTCTCGTCAAGAAGGAAATCCAGACTGATGTGGAAAGTATGGTAAACGAAATCGTACTCTGGATACTTCACATAAAGGGTGGGCAGTTGCTGTAAACAGGCGGGGTACAGAAGGAGCCCAGCCTCTTCACAGCCTTCCCTTAAAATAGCTTTTTTGAGATCTTCATCATCATCAACTTTGCCAGCGATGATGCCCCATTTATCTCTTTGAGGCTTGTGGTCCTGCCTTCGAAGAAAGAGGATATCGTTCTTGTACTCTGCAAGGCAGGATACGACCTCAAAACGAGGGGAGAATATCTTAGGGGGTGATGTATATATCATCAAGGGCGTAGTATTGAGGGGATTAAAAAGATGACCTAACATTCATATACGAAATGATACAGCCAAACGCATCCAAGTAAGGGACACTGCTATTGATTTCTTGTGGGTGAGGGTGTATTAGCGAAGGTTACACCTTCCCTAGCAACAATGTTCGAATCAAGGTCCAAGATCATAAACAATATGCTGGCTGATGAAACCCCGAGCATGAATGGAGGGATAAGACTTATAAACACTGCATAGCTTTTTGTGGATGCGCGCAGGGGTAGCGAAGCCTGGTCAAACGCGCAGGACTCAGAATTTGGTCTGAGTGCGAAACTTAAGACCAGCTATTGGTGAGACATCCTGTCCCTTAGTGGGTCCGAGGGTTCAAATCCCTTCCCCTGCATAAATAAGATTGGAAGTACGCAGGGGAAGGTTCGTTGATAACGATCAACGTCATCTTCCCCTGCATTTTCTTTCTTCCATATCCTCAATTATAGAGAAAATGCAGGGACATCAGACATCCTGATGGCTGTCAGATGTTCCCCTACATTTTCTTTTTTTCATATCCTCAATTATAGAGAAAATGCAGAGATGTCAACTCATCTATTGAAAATATAGTTTCCACACTATAAATTATTAAATATTTGGGGTATTTGAGTTACCCTTGTAGGAGAAAAAGGGGATTGCCCAGAGAACCCACACGAAAAATTGTGGCCGTAACTGGGGATCGCGCAAGCCTGTCTGCTTTCTTTCCTACGCCTTCTTTTTTAGAAAACGTTCCAGTTCATTTATTCCGAGCAGTCTGGATGGGGGGCAACCTCCTTTTCGATTGGTGAAGTAAGCAAGCCTGTCACCTGCGTTCTTTTTCCCTAAGAAGGGTGCCAATGAACTGTACACCAGTACCTTATTTTTTTGATATTTTTGACCTAGCATCCTTTGTAGATGATGAGTCAATCTTCCTGGCCCCATACCATCTGCGCAGATAAAAACACCGGGTATAGTATCAATATGAGGATCCAAGCAATAGAATATGCAAGTTGCATGAATAATCACATTGAGGTCTTCTTTTGGATAACAGTTTTTGTAGGCCCGAAAAATTTGAGTTTTTGAATTTGCCTTGCATTGCACAGCGTATGAGATATTTTTTGAGGCAAGGGCAACAGTGCTTCTCTCTCGAGAGACTCTAGTTCTCCCTGACGTGTCGATAATACCCCATCCTGATTCAATCCTAGTCTTAGCTTCTTTCCTGTCAATATTTGGAAGTCTCCTTTTCTTACCCATTGATGGTGCTTTTTTAGTCAAGTATAAATGTGTTATCCAGAAAAAGCCGGGATATTTTCGGAGTTATTTTCTTAATAAAACAAGAGACATAATCGCAACCCCTGCGCCTGTCAAGAAGACATAGTTAGGGTCTATCGTCCATAATACTCCCGCGATGATAGACGCTCCAAGATAACCAATGCCGGTGAACGTGTTATAGATGCCTATGGCTGAAGCCTTTCCTGGCTCCAAATCGTTAATGTACGCTTTGGTCTGACCCCGTCTAAGGCGTAAAAGATGCCATAGATAATGAAAAGAAGTATGACACCAGATTGGCTGGTGCTAAGGGCAAATCCTACGCAGAGCAGGGCATAGCATAGGTAAGATAGACGGATGACAGATCTCCTGGCGAACCTGTCGCTTAGTCTGCCCGCGAATGGGCTTGTGACAACAAATGAGATATTGAAAAGGGCATATAATAGGGGGATCGATTGGATGCTAAACCCCACCATATCAGCTTTAAGCAGAAGGAACGCATAACTAAAATATCCTAAGGAGAAGAAACTCGTCACTTTGAGATACCACTTGAACGCAGGGGAAAGCGTACGATAGATCGTGAAAGGGTTCTCCCTTTTGGTCGGAGTTGAGCGTCTATCTTTTAGGAAGAAGAGCAGGATGACTGCTAAGAAGGCAGCTTTTTCATAAGGATCACTTAGTTTTTGGATACTTAAAACCTATCCTAGCTCAACTTTATATTCGGCCCCCTCCTGTCACCTGCATGGAAATCGGAGAGATGGTGAGAGATTACTGTCGATGTAACAATTACAAGTTCTTAGACCATAGGTCTGGCCAAAGATACCATTATGCCACGATAAGTGTCTTGAGAGAGGAGACGAGATATTTCATGAAAATCGCGTCAACAGTCGACTCTGCCAAGAACATAGACAACGAATATTGTTTCGCAAGCGCCGTAAACAATCAAGCTGAAACTGACAAGAAGAAGTTTTGCGCACCTATCATGCATCTCCGGGGAGACCTTGGCAAGCATAGGTACTATATCAGCGAATCCATCCCTCATAATTGCCTCACAGAGAATCGCGATAATTTCATCAAATACCTTCCGGAAGCAGTTGAACTGCTAGCCTGGATGAGAACGTTCGCTCCTAAACTGCCCATGGATGACGTCTTATCCCTGCCAGGCGAAAGCGCCAGACAGTATGCTTTGGCCATCGTGGAGAAGAACGCACGGGTCTTGGGAAAGAAAATAGGGCCTATAATGTCCGCCATCTATGATACTCCATTTAGGGAACGAAGGCTCGCGTATTGTGATTTCAAACCATGGCATACCTATACCCAAGACGGCAGATTTGGCGTATTTGATGGGGAATACGCCACAAGCCAGATGGTCGAACATTATGACGCCGCCTCATGCCATTCCAGGCTGTTTTGCGTGATGGAAAAACCGGAGCTCGCGAACCATTTTCTGGAGAAATATATAGAAAAGCTCCTTGCCCAAGGCCAGAAACGAGATGAAGTGATAGAAGAGTTACGCGGCGTGCTAGCCATCCGCAGTGTCATGCAGATGGCAAACGCAAAAGACAAGATAACGCCTCTCAACCATCTGCATATGGATAGCGTGATAGAAGGCAGTCTTTTTCCGTAAGGATTAAAACCTCATTTTTCACTCATTTTTCGATGGGAAAGATAAAATCCGTGCATGCACGAGAGATACTCGACTCACGAGGCAATCCGACGTTATGTGTCACCATCCTCACCAATGACGGGAATGGGACGGCATGCGTGCCAAGCGGCGCATCCACTGGATCCCATGAGGCAGTGGAATCGCGGGACGGCGGGAAGCGATATGGCGGGCTTGGGGTCGCGTGTGCAGTGCGCAACGTGAATAAGAAAATCGCCAAGGCGTTAACCGGGAAAGAATCCTCCGAAATATTTGAATTGGACGCCATCATGAAAAATCTGGATGGGACAACTGACAAGCGCAGACTAGGCGCCAACGCCATCCTGGGGGTTTCCATGGCATGCTGCCGCGCAGGCGGAGATGCATGGAAGACCATAATAGACCTGTCAGGGAACAAGACGCCCCTATTGCCAATACCCTGCGCGAATGTCATCAATGGGGGACTTCATGCTGGCAATAGGTTGAACTTCCAAGAGTATATGATCATACCAGTCGGAGCCCGGAACTTCTCATCTGCAACCCAGATGGTCAGCGAAACCTATCATACGCTCCGTAAACTGCTCATCCAAAAATACGACAAGATGGCCGTCAATGTAGGTGACGAAGGAGGATTCGCCCCTCCGATGAAACACTGCAGGGAGCCTTTGGACATCCTATTGAAGGCGATAGATGAAGCGGGTTACTCTGGAAAGATCAAATTAGGACTTGACTGCGCGGCATCATCATTCTTCTCACACGGAGCATATGATTTTGAAGGCAGACAAAGACACGCAGGCTATATGCATGATCTATTTGTCGACCTTGCTAAGTCATACCCTATAATCTCAATCGAGGACCCATTCTTTGAAGAGGATTTCGCGTACTTCTCGGAGATGACAAAACACCTTAGCGGACGAGTGCAGATCGTAGGCGATGATCTGTTGACTACGAATCCGGAGAGGATACAAAGGGCGATTGTTTATCGCGCGTGCAACGCGCTGCTGCTCAAAGTCAATCAGATCGGCACCGTGTCAGAATCAGTGGCCGCATGGGAACTAGCCAATGGAGCACGCTGGAAGACCATGGTATCGCACCGCAGCGGCGAGACAACAGACACATTCATCTGCGATATGGCCGTCGGATTGGGGTGCGGGCAGATAAAACTTGGCGCGCCATGCCGCGGTGAGAGAGTGGTGAAATATAATGAACTGCTCCGAATGGAAGAAGAGAATGGATTCAAGATAGCGAAGTGGGGTTAGGTCTGGATTGTAAGGATGTCTTTCTCAATTTTGGCTTTGCTTGACAAGGATTGATTGATAAGAACCATCTCAAGTTCCAACAACTTTTGGACAATCGGTGATTGGGCGTCTAGGGTAAATAAAGTCGTCTTTCCGAATCTTCTAGTCGCTCTAATGATTTTGTTATCCATTAAAGTTGGCCAATAGTTGAAGAGTGAGGCTTTTGAGATCTCTGCCCCTTGCGCAATATCCTGCTTGGAAAAATCCATACCTTTGTTCTCGATGAGAAAATCAAGTATGCGAAATAATGGCATATCGCCGGTAAGTTTTAGGAGCAGTGAGTCGTTTTCCATAACCGGAAATAAATCGGTTAAGTATATAAATATATTCATTCAAAGTATACTTTGATGGACTTATGAGCTGGACCAACGACGAGATAAAGGGGAAAATATTGCACAAGCTGACTCGCAAGGGGAAGTTCGAGCACAGCCATACTGCTATCGAAAATCTGCAAGCAGGGTTCCCAGGTGATCTTCTCGGACGGGTCAAAGAGAACATCGAAGATCTCAAGCGGGAAAGGATCTTGATACAGAAGAAGACTTCATACGGGGAGCACGTCTCTTTGGATGTCGAGAAAAATGAGTCTGTGATGAGATACATCTTGATCTTCTTGAAGAAGGAGTGAAGTCTCGCGTGTTCCAATATACCCTACAACGCGATAGTGCCTTGGAGTGGGAAGAAGGGTAATCGTGATGTGAATCTGACACCCAATCAGTAAGGTTTTTTCACCTTTAGTCCCGGAAGCCTTTCGAAGTGTTTTATATTACGTGTGACCAAGGTCGCGTCGGTATACAATGCGCTTGCCGCAATGATCGAATCAGGTGTTTCTATGCCATATTTTCTACGAAGATCTCCAGCTATCTGCACTAGCGGATTATCCACTGGGACTTTCTCGAAAAAGCTCAATAGATGGATAGTTCGTTCTTTCTCTCTGGCGTCATCGCATTTCTTTCCAGAGAGGAGCTCTGCTTCTGTGATGGCTGAAAAAGATATCTCATCCTTGTTTTCCATGATGAATGCCTTGCTTGCTGGCAAACCTCTCAAAAAATCAATTAGCACATCCGTATCCACTAAAATCACAACCCCAGCCTCTTGGACCTATCTGACCATCCCTTCCGGATAGATCTGACATAGGTTAAACTATCCTCTTTCACGTCCTTCCAAGACCCGAACATCTCTTCGATTATCTTGCTTTGATCCATCTTGACGAGATCCACTTTATCTCCCTCTATCGCGAATAATATCGTGTCCCCTATGCTGATACCCTGGATCCTACGGATATCCCGGGGAATTGTTACTTGAAAGTTTCTAGTTACTTTAGCTATACCCATTATAGCTATTATTGGACACTCATATATAAAACTTCTGAAAAATCATCTCCCAAGCGCGATCTTCGCTTTCACCATCTGATGCATCCTGTGCAAAAACTCCAGTCTGTCTTCGGCTTTTAAGATATCCATCACACCTTGAAGCGCGATCTTGAAACTAAACGGGCTTGGGATCTGGGTGTTTATCTCTTCTATCAAGATCTCTCCAGCTTCGATGCGTCTTAGTATCTCCTTGGCCTTTTCGATGTCCATCAAGTCCGATAAGACCTCACGTTTGGCCTCCCTCAAGATGAAGAAGTCCTTGGAGATGCGCTCCAAAGCCTTTAGGAGTATCATCGATGAGACCTGCTGTCTCCCCGCGCTCTTGGACCGGCCTTTGTAGTTGCGAAGAAGCATCAAAGCCCTAGCCGCGCAATGACGGAATCGCCTGCGATAGACTTCGGCAGAATCAATCGCCGCTTCCATCACAAGATCCAGTTTGTCGGCTTTAAGCAGTTCAAAAGCCCGCAAGGGACTGATTCTTTTTTGGCTGGCAAGATAAAAACCATTGTCATTGATGCCCACTTCCACATCCTTATGCTCCTGGCGGGATAGCACAAACGCGACCGCTCTGGATAGACAGTCATTCACCCTTCTCCCATAAAGGGTGTGGAACATGATCTTATTCTCTTCATCGTTCTTCAGATGTTCAACAAGGATCATCTTGTCATGCGGGATGCGCTTGCAGAAGCGATACTGCTCGTCGAAATAGCTGTAGATGGCGGCCGCGGCAAACTCATCGACAAAAAGATACGCATGGATAAAATCAAGTATATCCTCCCGCTTGGATCTCGAGTTGAAATATTCCAACATTAGTCTTCGGAATCTGCCAATCTCCATCGCCAAGTCAAAGGAGAGGGGAAGCATCTCTGAAACCCAGCTTGGCACCGTAGGAGGGCGTCTTGGAGTAGTCGTCACCTGCGCCACCATGCCTCTTGCGAACTGGAACTCATAGGGTGTGCCTCCTAAGATGAAGATGTCACCAGACTTGAGGCGCTCAAGGAATCCTTCATCGATGTGGCCAATCGCGTTCTCGCCGATTTTTACCGTGACAAAAGACTCTTCTGGGATTGTGCCTACATTAGTCATATAGATGACCCTTGTCATCTTGCCACGCCGCCCGATCTTGCCGTCCTTGCGCCAAATTTTCGAGTAGATATAGCGGTCTTCCAGGTCCACGAATTCTCCCGCGAGATATGATAGGATATCACTGAAATCCTCCCGTCTCAAGTCCTGATAACAGTAGCTTCTCTTGATGAGATCATAGAGCTCTTTTTCCTCCCAGACCTGATCTATGGCCATACCCATCATATGCTGGGCCAAGACATCAAGACAGTTGGTCGGGATATGGATGCGATCGATATTGCGTTCGACTGCGGCTTTGAGAAGAACCGCGCATTCCACCAAATCATCCCTGTCCTGCACAATTATTCTTCCTTTAGTAGTCTCGGACAGTTTGTGGCCGGAACGACCGATGCGCTGAAGCGCCCTTGCGACAGATTTTGGCGAACCAAGACAGATGACCAGGTCGATATAGCCTATATCCAAACCAAGCTCCAGACTGGTTGAACAGACCACACATTTTAGCTCTCCCTTGCGCAATCTTGATTCGATATTGTGCCGGTGCTCCTTAGATAATGAGCCATGGTGCGCCCCAATATTCTCGGAATAATTCTTTGGAAATCTTTCTCGCAAATGATGCACTATACGCTCTGTCGCGGCTCTTGTGTTGGTGAAAATCAGAGTAGTCCGGTGTTCTTGGATGAGATTGTCGATCATCTCGTATAGAGCAGTCTGTGTCTTCTCGTAAGTGTTGTCGATCAAATCCGGGAGGGGGCTAATCACCTTTAGGTCCATCTTCTTCATGAACTGCACATCAACAACCTCGCAATCCCGATCTGGCCCAACGAGATACTTTGCCACTTCCTCTAACGGCGCCACAGTCGCTGACAAGCCAACCCTGGTCACATGCTGTGCAAGATGGCCAAGACGCTCCAATGAGAGCGAAAGATGGACGCCTCGTTTGGAATCAGCCAAGGCATGGATCTCATCGATAATCACCCAGCTAGTTTCAGTGAATAGCTCCCGAAACTTTATGCTTGACAAAAGGATTGCCAAGGATTCTGGAGTCGTAATTAGAATGTGAGGCGGCTTTTTTAACATCTTTGCTTTGTCCGATTGGGTGGTGTCACCAGTCCTCACTGCCACCCTGATGCCAAGATCATGGCCTGCTATCTTCTCTATCTCTGCCAGCGGCACCTGAAGATTGACCTTGATGTCTTCATTCAGGGCCTTTAGCGGGGAGATGTAGATCGCGTATACTTTATCCTGCAGGATCCCTTTTTCACTGCAATCCACCAATTCATTGAGTATACTCAAGAAGCCTGTGAGGGTCTTTGTGGCGCCTGTCGGGGCTGATACAAGAATGTTCTTTCTCGCATGGATCTCTGAAACGGCGAATCTTTGAGGCAATGAGTAAGAGGGAAATCTCGTATGGAACCATGCACGGACCACGGGCTGGAGAAGTCCATCTAGGAGAGATTCATCATCCGGAGATTCTTTTCTTCTGATCAATGCAGGCACCC
>CAYHWL010000025.1:0-15136 GCA_964359785.1 uncultured Methanosarcinales archaeon
AAACCCGAAAGTCGGCACGACTCGCAACCGAGGCGGGATAAGAAAATAGCTCGGAACGCTTTTTCCACATGAAAAATATGCAAAAAGACAGGCAGTGTTATTATTGCCAAGGCTCTTCTGAAATAGTAAATAGTAGACACCTCGAATCATCCACCGAGAAAGCCCCTCACAGTGGAGGGGTTTTTAGTGAATTTATACGATATATAACGCATTTGCGTCAGAAACTGTAACTTTCTATCAGATTTCTAATTCCATTACTAAATTTATACGGAAAAAAATAATAAAAACAAGGAAATTATAATTAATATCCCTTGGCATAAGATGTGCGAAGAGTTTGATTAGTTTTAATAAAAAAGATAGGGAGGCTAAGATGGAGTACAACATTGTTTATGACTATATTGCTGACAAGATTCTAAACGATATAAACGCAGGAGTACTGATAAATAGCGACCTTGCAAGAGAATTGAACAAATATCCTATAATTGATCAAATTCGAAATCAAGTCCAAGATAATCATTTTTCGGCTATTGCTCGGCTCGTGACCGATGAGGCTTCCTCAAGAGAAGTAAGACTGTTTGCACTTGGTCTATTACATAAATATATCAGGAACAATACATTTGGGCCACAAGTAAAAAGCTTGCTATACGATATTTGGAAGCAGGGTGATACTGAGGAAAAGTTTCACGTAATGTGGCGGCTAATGGATTTTGCAGACTTGGAGGAGCCTCTCCACAATGAGATGTTCGAATTTGTAAAAAATAATAAAGAATTGACTTTATCAAAGACACTTAATTGGTGTGGTTCGGAAGATAAAATCTTGGACTATGCTGTATCGAGATTGCACAACCAATCCTTCCCTGAAGCAAAGGCATGGATTTATTTGTATATTGGCTCGCTCAGTCCGAACAAAACAGAAGCAAGAACTCTAATGTCAAAATATCTCGACTGTCGACAATCTTTTGTCCGAAAAGTTGCAAACGAAATGCTCCGTAAGGGCGAATTATAAGATGCCATATGAGTTTCCGGCTCTTCTCCCGAAACTCTATTCATTCACAGAGGCATTTATTTTTTCAAGAATAAAAGAGAACGCAAGAGTATTGGATTTAGGATGTGGTGATGGTTATTTAACTAGGAGACTGATCATGCATACGCTGGCAAGAGAGGTTGTAGGAGTAGATATAAATAGAGATATTTTGACAAAGGCGAAAGAAATCAACTCGGATCTTAAAATAAAATATGTGTTGGCGGATGGTGAAAATGCTGACCTGTATGAGTCAATCGGAACATTTGATTTTATATTGATTAGAAATACATTTCATCATTTTCAAAAAAAAGAGAATTTTTTGAAGAAAGTTAACGGCCTCCTCAATGCAAATGCAACCCTCCTTATTATTGATCTGGACAAAGAAGCTAACTATTCTTTGCTGGGACTACCCATTCCCTTGCTAATCACATCCTGCTTATCACTTAAATTTAATGGTTTACTGGAAACTATAAATATTTTATGTGACACTCGCTTTTTCCTGAAAAAATCTTTTAGAATTCACCGCAAAGAAGATAAGAAAAACTTAATGCAGACCGGTTGGTTAACGTTCGATAAAATCAAACAAAAGTTTGCTGTATTTCTTCCGGGATGCTCAGTTGGGCGATTAGGTAGCATACTAGATTACGGAGGTTGCTATTATGTCTTATATCAAAGACAATAATGCTGCATTTGTAGCCCGCAATGTTGGAAAAACTTTCAATGCCCATGGTAGCGCTGAAGTGATTATAAAAGACGTTAACTTTTCTATTAATAAGGGCGAATTTATTTCAATTCTTGGTGTATCAGGTATTGGCAAAAGCACATTATTTAAAGTTCTAAGTGGTTTGCTTGCACCTACGGTAGGTGAAGTGACATATGGGGGCATTCCTGTTAGAAGTGCCCTATTAGACCGCAAATTTGGGTGTGCCTTTCAACGTCCCATACTGGCTGGTTGGAGAACTGTTTTAGAAAACGCGCTTTTACCACTTGAGATTTTGAAACCAAAGGAGAAATCGAACCTCGATAGGGCGCATCATCTTTTAAATGAGGTCGGATTGGAAAATGATTTGAAGAAATACCCAAGAGAGTTGTCTGGCGGCATGCAGCAAAGATTGAGCCTCACAATGGCCCTTTCTTATGACCCTGACGTTCTATTTCTTGATGAAGCATTTGGAGCTCTTGATGCTGTTACAAGAAGAAAACTTCAGAGTCTTTTATTGAAGGTCTGGGGTGAATATCAGAGAGATAAGACTGTTATATTCATAACACACGACGTAAATGAAGGGTGCTTTATGGCAGACAGGGTCTTTGTTTTAAACCAGAAACCTATTTCGGATATTATGGAGCTAAAAATTCCTTTTTCAAGACCCAGGAATTTTAGCCTCTTGTATTCACCTGAATTTAAAGAAATCGCTGAAGAAGCCTATCAAAACATAGGTCGTAATGGGTATAAACTATGAGCACGTTAATTTCCTCACCCTCTATGGGCATCGGGTGGCTAAAATGTTTATCGTGGATAATTGAACACGGCAATCAAGTATATGATGGTAATGTTGAGCTTAAAGAATACGTATCTTTTTTATTAGACATCGCTGATGCTAGTCAATCAGATATGTTCGTAGAATCGTTATGGGAACAACCATACAGCAATCACCAACAGATAAAAATTAAGCAATTTGATTATCGGTCAAGACTCCTAAATTATGACGGAATAAATCAGCTCGACTCTATCAGGCACCGCCTCTTGAATAAACCGGAAGCAAAATCAGCCACTGCCGTCACGATGATGCCTGGCAGTGACGTTGAGCAAGTCCCTTGCCTAATATCAATTGATTTTAAAATTAGGGACAGCAGGTTGATTACTCAAGCGTTTTTCAGGAGCCAAGATGTCTGGAACAAACAGCCACTAAATTTGTTATTTCTAAAAGAAATGGCATCATTGCTGGCAGATGGTCTTAAAGTTCAAATAGGGGCCGTCAAACTTTATATAGCTTCAGCGCATATTTATCAGAAAGATTTCCGAGATGTAATAAAATTTATAAAGGAAAACCATGAACATGCAAAATAACTCTGTACAGGTAGCTGTCCTCGGCAAGGAAAAAATTAATATTGAGAATCCCGAACATCGCTTTGCGATGGAAGAAGCATATATCTTAGGAAAAGAATTGGGGCGCGAAAAGATAGTGGTACTCACTGGCGGCTTAGGTGGAATAATGGAATCTATCTCAAAAGGAGTGGCCGAGTCCGGAGGTGTTAGCGCTGGTTTTATTCCCATACTATCAGCGGAAGAAGAAGAGACGAGAAAACCTAACAAATATTCAACTATTAAGATAAAAACAGGTATGGATCAACGTTTGAGAATACCTTTACTTATCAATTCCAGTAACGCTATTATTGTGATTTCAGGCGGTATGGGCGCGTGGCTTGAAGCAAGTTTTGCGCTTGCTAATGGCATTCCTATAATAACTCTGCCCAAGACAGGTGGCACGGCTGCACGATTGGCATTGGAAACTCCGTTTAAAGATAAAGTTATAATAGCCAAGGATGCGTTGGATGCAGCGGCATCAATTATAAGAATATTTACAAAGGAGGATACAGATGACGACATTGTGGAAAAATAAAAATTTACTTGCGGACTTGTTGATGTGCTTTCTATTGATACTTGGCACTGGTAATTCCTACGCCAAGCCACCTGAGCTTACAAAAGTCAGGCTCATGCTCGATTGGAAACCAGGCGCTGAACATGCCTTTCTTTATTTAGGGCAAGAAAAAGGGTTTTTCAAGAAAAATGGAATTGACATTGAAATCGTTCATGGTCAGGGCTCGTCATATTCGGTAAATATGGTTGACAGCAAGAATGTTGATTTTGCTCTCTGTGCAGGAGAATCCGCACTTCAGGGGCGTAGCAGCGAACCTTCCCGCCTTATCAAGGTGCTTGCAGTCTTTTATCCCAATACCCCGACATCTATTTATTCCCTTGCAGCAAAGAATATTAAGAACCCCATGGATTTGTATGAAAGAAAGGTTGGGGTCATGAAAGGCTCTTCGGCCTATAAGCAATATCTTGCCTTTTCAGAAAAAGAGTCCCTTGATAAAAACAAAATCGTCGAGATCGCATCCGCCGGCAGTATACAGGAAATCCTTTCGGGAGATCTTGATGCAATGGTCCATTTTTCATTTCAGCATCCTTTACAGCTACGCCTTAAAGGATACGAAGTAAACGAGATCATGCTAAAAGACTACGGTATCAAGGTATATGGGCAAGGTTTGATAACAAACGACGACATTCTTAAGAAGAGAAAAGATTTAGTGAAAAGAGTGGTTAAATCAATAACAACTTCCTTAAAATATTCCATGGAACATTCTCAAGAGGCTCTAGATATATTTCTAAAGAGCTTTCCGGAACAGGATAAGGAATATTCTAAGGCAAAACTTGAATGGGTCAACAGCTTCATAAAAGATGGCATACAGAAAGGAAAACCCCTGGGATATCAGGATGAAGCAGGATGGAGGGCAACACAAGACTATCTGATGCAGGCTGGGCTGATAAATAATCGCATCCCATTAGATGATCTATACACAAATGAGTTTCTTATAAAATGAGAATTCAGCAGAAATATGTTGTCATAATATCTATCACAACTTCTCTACTGATATGGGAGGGAATTGTCAGGTTCTTTAACATTTCACACGGCATATTCCCTCCCTTCTCTTCAGTTCTATCGCGCATATTTTTGAGCAGGAATATCCTATTTATTCATTTGTCCTACACGTTGATAGAGATCCTCTTAGGATTTGGCATAGCCTTTCTGACAGGAATATTTCTGTCTTTGCTTTTTGATAGAATTTCACCATTAAAAAACTTCCTGTATCCTTTATTGGTTTCCTTTCAGTCAGTCCCCAAGATTGCGCTGGCCCCTCTTTTCGTCATATGGTTTGGCTACGGATTAATGCCGAAAATCGTTATGGCTGCCTTCATTTCCTTTTTCCCCATTCTTATCGGCGCTATGGCAGGGCTAAGTTCTTACGAAGAGGAAATGGAAATGTTTATGGATATGCTGAATGCCTCATGGTGGAAGAGGATTTGGAAAATCAAGCTGCCGATAGCAATACCGCACATTATGACCGGGTGCAAGGTGTCTATAACTCTCGCGGTGGTCGGCGCCATTATAGGTGAATTTGTAAATCCCAGCAAAGGACTTGGTTATATAATAGAAATCGGCAAGGAAAACTTCGATACGTCGCTGCAATTTGGCGCTATTTTACTTGTAAGCATCATGGGATGGCTTCTGTTTGAGTTGATAGGTCTCATTGAGAAGCTTTTTTTCAAAAAATATCAAACGACTTCTTCCGAACAAAACATCGGCGCAACCTATGTCTAACAAATTAAGAAAAAAGCTTCAATACTGGAAGGATCAGGTTGATTATGATTATTTGCGCAGCAAAAGTGTGGAAGAATGTGCTAAAAGGATTGGGAGCATTATAGAGAGTAAGGAATTTATCCATTTTCTTTGGCAGGAGTTTTCTTACTGGAGAGGAAATATTTATGTCTCATCGCCTGACGGGCATTTTGAGTGTCTTCATAGAGATATAAATAAGAAAAAGGTTGATTTTCAGATCAGGGTGCCTTGGTTGTGCATTCATAAGGATATTAGTGGTTCTCTTAAGCCTGAAGTAAAAAATGGATATAAAAGAATAAATTTTAGCGAATTCCCGGTTATTGTCTCTGAAGATTTTAGAGACGAAAACGAACAGCGACTGCTTGATAAAACACAAAAAGAAGTGATCACAAGTTCTACACTTCTCTTTGAATGGCTTAACAAGCGCAAAGGAAATAGCGAGATCGCTTTGCTTGAAGATTTATGTATAATAGTCACTGAAGGTGAGATGATCTTCTTTCGGATATTTACAGATCCTGATTATCTCAATAAAATCACGCGAAGAGAACTCGTTCTTTTAACTGCGTGGATAAAGGACAATACTCACAATCCAGACGTCAAAGGATTGCTTGTGTCCGGGGCTGACAAATTTCTAAATCAAGTTAAGAACCGGGAATTAAAAGTTACGGTGGAACAACACGAGTTGGCATGGGCTACAGCCAGGATGAACCCAAAAAGAGAAATGACCATTCTCAGAAGCAGAAATATTATCTTTTTTCCATGTGGACGTTTCTATACGCCCGATGGCTTGTCCGAAGTTTTCTTTTTGGGCAGTTTTTACAATACTCGAAAAATGTTAGATAACATGTTATCCATCGTAGGGTTATTTTCAGACTTAGCATATAAAGGAATCAGTTTGTACCAGCAGAAGCTTGGAGAAGATAAACTGATTTACGACAGACATCATGAATTCGGTAACACTATTGAGCGATTGCAAAGTCAACTCGATCGAAAATTAGAGCCAAATGAGAAATTAGAGGAAATACGAAAGAAGGTTATTATTCTCAAGGAATGCTATAAAGATTGGATAGACCCAAAACGAATGGAACCAGTTGAGAGCGTTGACATTTCTCAATTATTAAAGGAAATAGAAATATTATCGGAATTAACTTCGTATCCTAAACATTTTAGTCATCTCAATAGCAAATGTTACGTGAAAGCTAACAGGAGGCTGCTCCATACTTCTATATTCGAACTTATTCGTAATTCTATCAAATATA
This sequence comes from uncultured Methanosarcinales archaeon, assembly GCA_964359785.1. Taxonomy (GTDB): domain Archaea; phylum Nanobdellota; class Nanobdellia; order Woesearchaeales; family JAGWAF01; genus JACQSU01. The sequence continues at coordinate 6,684 of CAYHWL010000025.1, forward strand.
CAGATGAATCACTGTCTGGCAACTCCCTTGTCGTTAGCGCCCAGATAGAAGATAATAGGGTGTCAATTACAATATCAGACACTGCCATTAGCCTAACTGAGAATTTTTTTGAGGAATCGTCTAATCCTATAATGAAGCAGAACGGCACTCACAAAGGTTTACATACAACAAAAAAATATATTGAAGACCTTGGCGGTTCTCTTATGTTTGTTGCAAAGCAGCCGAGAGGTTCTCTCTTTACAATTATTCTTCCAGCGGGGTGATAAAATGTACAATTGCAATTTTCTTGTAGTTGACGATGAACCAGATATCAGGAATCGTCTAAAAGGCCTCCTTGAAGATAATTTTGCTGGTTCCCACGTCTTGACGGGTGTTAATGGCGTTGACGCAATTACCAAATTAAAAAGCAATAAAGTTGACGTAATCATTTCTGACATGAAAATGGATGACATGAATGGCATGGATTTATTATGCCAAGTTAAAAAAGATTTCCCCGACATTCATTTCATTATGATAACTGCATTTGGGACAATCGATAGTGCTGTGCAATCAATGAAAAAGGGCGCGTTTGACTTTATCACAAAACCTTTAACTTATGATCATGTCACACAGCAGGTAACGAGATGTCTCAAAATGAAGGAGATGAAAGATGATAGGCTTAAGAGTTCGGCAGTTCTCCATGGTTTAATCTACAAGAGTGAAGCGATGAAGAATATAGTAAAAGAAATTGAGAATATTTCTTTGCTAAAAATGAATGTCCTGATCACGGGAGAATCAGGAGTCGGAAAAGAGTTGGTGGCGAGACTCATTCACTATAACCATCGCAGCGAACGGAAGAATCAACGCTTTGTGCCTCTAAATTGTTCTGCAATAACTCAAGAACTTATTGAGAGCGAGCTCTTCGGACACGAAAAGGGCTCCTTCACGGGTGCCTTCGAAAAGAAGAAGGGGAAATTCGAACTCGCGGACTCGGGCACACTCTTTCTCGACGAGATCGGAGATATGTCCCTCCAGACGCAAGCGAAGGTACTGCGGGTGATCGAGACACAGGAGTTCCAGACAGTTGGCGGCAGTGCAGACATAAAAGTCGACGTGAGAGTAATTTCGGCAACTAACAAGATATTGGAGGACGAAATTAAAGAAAGCACTTTCAGACAGGATCTTTATTACAGGATCAGCACACACCAAATACATATCCCACCCTTAAGGGAAAGAAAAGAAGATATTTCAGAATTAGCAAAGCGTTTTGTCGTTGACCTTGCAACAGAATATGAAAAAAATGTTAATTCCATTTCTTCCGATGCAATAACAGTTCTTGCGCAATATTCTTTTCCTGGAAACGTAAGAGAACTGCGAAGTATTATAAGTAGAGCCGTTCTTTTGTGTGACAGCTATACTATTACGTCTCAGCATCTCGAGAAAAACATATCTAGAATATCGGGCATAGAAAGCCAGAACAATTCTGACTCCATCGGGAATATAACGGTACATGTGGCCGAAAGTTTTGCCCAACATGGGTGTCCTGATAGACCTAATATTTTGAAAATATTTGTTGAAGGGATAATTGATCAATATAAAGATGAGTTTTCCCAATTATGCAGCAAATTGACAACCACTTCCTTATGCTCTCAAATCAACACCACCCCTGACAAAATAAACCGCGCCGTCAAGCAAAGTAGTCAAACTCTCTTTTATGCCGTTATCGAAGATGGGAAAGTTAAAAAATGTGTGAGAAATAAAAAGCCTAAGAATTGTTTTATTTATTCCGCCAGCAAATTAACAAACGACTAATTGCATCAGATTTCTAATCCATTTGCTTCGCATTTCTGACTCATAAGCCTACCACATCATCCCTGTAATGTCTCATCTCATTCTTCAGACTCATTAACTACATGTTTCAAATAGAAAAATTTATTTCCTGAATTTTGTATTCCTGCTGGCATGACTCCTGCATTTATAAGAATAGAAATTTTCAAGAGGAGGAGGTGAAGCAGAGAAGGCAGTGCGGCAGCCATTGGCAGCCAAAATCATTTGAGAAAGGAGGACGAAAGAATGAATCCCAAATTTTACTATATGGTTGAGGATGTGCAAGGGCTGTCGGAAGCAATCAGTGAAGTTGCAGAGGAGTTAAAAGACGGCGGCGAACTCAGCGGCGATGACGGGAAAGAATTTATGAAGCAATCCGTCTTTGAAGTGCTTCACCTGCAGCAGTGCTGCACAGCAGTACTAAAAACTTTTATGACGAAGTACGCGAAAGATTTTGCAGAGCTTCGTTTGCAGTATCCACCTCTCAGTCTAAATTTGAATTAACGAAATGGCTGCCACCGGCAGCTTATTAAAGAAGGAAGGAGGTCGAGTAAAAGGGTCAGGGAACTGAATCGGGATATCGACTTCAGAGTTAAAAACTGAATCAAAAGGTGCAGGGGTTGTGCAATCGCCCCTGCACCGGAAGGGAGAGTAAAATGACGGGATGCAGATGGATCACTGTGATAATCATGTGGGCAACATTGCTAACCACAGCGTGTGCGAAGCATGGGCAAGCTGTCACCACATCTTCATCTGAGCAGGTATGCACACCTGTAAGAATCGCCGTTATACAAGACAACACCGGCTCTATTAACTGGACAGGGACACCCACATTAACGCTGGCTGACTTTGAGCCTCTTGTCCAACGGCTTCAATGCTGTGGCGGCGAGTTCGGCTTCGGACTCATCACGGAAAAAAGCAGTAGGGGTCTCCTCAGACTTGTCATTGGACCGCCGCCAATTAAGCCGGAAGAACCCTCGAAGGAGGGCAATCCCTATAAGGTAGCAGAAAGATGGGACTCGTATAAGAAAACGATTGCTGAATTCAATAAAAAGAATGAGGAATGGCGGGAGGATTCCGAAAGGAAAATAGCCAGATTTAAAGAGGATGCGGGCATCATTCTGAGGAACAGCACCTTGGCAAAACGTTCTGACGTGTGGGAAGCCATAAGGCGGGTGAATCTATTTCTTTCGGAGGACATCAGTGCATGGGGACAAGAACCTTTAGCTTACGCCATATTGATCACGGACGGCATGGACAATGTCGGAAAAGAGAGGGTTACTTCAATCCCCGGCAAGCTTATCTTGGTCAATGGAAATATCGGAGCCTTGGAGGGCCTTCACCCATTAAGGTTTGAGTCTGTCGGCTCAGCAGTTAGATTCGTTATGGCCGATGCGGGGAGGAAATAAGATGGCTATGCGGGAAGATGTAAGACAAAGCACTATGGCAATCAGACGTCTCAAGACGCGACTGCACGACTCGGCCCGCCGGGCCGACACGGCGAGCAGGGAGCGGAGCGAATATCGGGAAAAACTTCAACAATTGGAAGCCGCGCATCCCGAGTGGGTGAAACACGATTCCCGATCATCGACAAAATATTCCTTCCTAATCGCCGGGATAGTAGCGGTCTATGCACTCGATGTGCTCCTTTTCAGCCCTACGGCCGAAATATTAACGGAGAAAGCCTTTTATGGGTTTCCATTCATAACGTGGGTCGCCCGACTTCTCGTGCCAGCAGGTATTATAATGATCGAAATTCTCCTCGCCGCCCAGCGCCTTTCCGCAAGACAAGACGCGGAGATCTATTACACTTCAAATACCGGCTATAACGTTTGGCTTGCATTGGGTATCGTTTTCGCTCTTGTACTGCCGACTCTTGTTGTGGGGACCAACCTTGTTCAAGCCTCATTCGCGAGCGAGTCTGTCAAGGCAGGTCTTCGTTGGCAATTAATCGGCCTCGTTACCCTTTCCTTTGTAATGCATTGCCTCATAATCTTCGGAGGCGGTTTGCATGAGGCGAAGTCATTTTTAGCCCATAAAATTAATCGTAATTCCGTTAGCCGTAAGATTCAGTTCCATACCAGAGAATTCGACACCGAGTCACAATCCTTTCGCCGAGACTTCGACAACTTCTATGATCTTCTACATCGGCATCGGCAGACCTTTAACGATAACTACGATCCGGGCCCATGGGACTCTATAACCCGTGGCTTTACACAAAGGGTATACGGATACGAAGTTATCCACGCGCCAGCCGCTGCGACTCCTACATTCCAGAACACCGATATAGACATGACCCAAAATTCAGGGATTAATCACTCACCCGATCAGGGGAATGGTCAATCGCCCGAGGAGACTGTCGCTGTTGACCAAAGGGTTCGTGAAGAAGAAAGCGAGGTGAGGGTATGAGCGAAAATTACCAAAGGCAAGAGGTAAAAAGTGTCTCCTGCTCGGCTTTGCCGGTGGCTGCCGGCGGCATAATCGTCGCAGCCGGTCTTGTGGCGATAGTATTGAATGCACTTTCATCGGTAGCCAAAGAAGCATACCGAGCTGGCACTGCTAAAACACCGCCTACTGATTTACCGAAAACCATTAAATCTCTGGGGGCCATAAAGTGTGACACGCGACCTATACAAGGTGGCAGCTGCATTTTGAATCAAGTTGAGGGAATAAAGGTCTCAACGCTTCTTCAGCTTTCAAACTCGCAATATATTGTCGACAACTCCACCCCTATCTATCAGAAGATGGAGGCATTGCGCTCGGCGTCGACACCAGTAGAGGCACGGAATGCACAGGCAAGCCTTATCAATGAGGTTGAAAGCAGTCATCAGAAACTTTTCGTAAAAGGGTTGACCTTGGCGTGTGAAAAGGCGTCCTTAAAAGCGGGCTTCCTCTCAGTTAATACTACTGCATCAAATGGCTTGGTAAGGGTCGTTGCTACAGACTCGTTGGGCCGCGCTCTTGTGTCTGAAATCAATGCCAAATCTCAGGAACCCCGATTGGTCTCGGAGACGGTAGGAATTAACGATGGCTCCTGTAAAAAAATCATTGATGTCTTCGACAAGGCGTTGGAAGAGCAAGGGGTCAAATCTGCACCGCCAAGGCGAAAGTTCACGGGAGGGGTTTGCGAATTGGAAGCCGTTAAAGAGTTCTTGCATAGGCATATGATGCCGGGCAAATCAAATAGAGAAAACGGCATAAAGCGCTCTCAACGGCTTAATAATCAAAAAAAGCAGCTTAGACAGCGAGTATAGGAGAGCTATATGCCCATAAAAACTATTTTTAAGGCTTACGATGAGGGCTACCGGGCCATACGCTTGACTGGTAGGTCTCTGTACGACCTTGTTGTCGATGAGGGGAAGTTACGTCCACTGAATGAGGCTTTTCGCCGGGCCTGTTGCGTTCAATACGGTATGCAGTTAATCACATTCTCTTTGGCGAGTGGGCTCGATTGGGACGCCAGCCGTATACAAAACGACAACGACAGGCGCACTATAGAAAAGATACTAAGGGACCACCGCCTGATGGACATCCCACAGGATGAACATGAAGTAGTGCGAGTAATACGGGGTATTTCCTCGCTGTCAAAGATACCTATGGACTCCCTAAAATGGTCTGACGGCCGGGTCATGCGCTTTGCCCTTGTGGTCGAATTTGCCGAACACATGTTGCCCGGCTCCTTAACGAACGGCACTCAAACTGATTCGCAACTACGAGCCATTGAGCTCGCTCACCTCGCCGCGCAGAGTTTGGCACTGCGTTCGAGTGGCAATCTCGTTATCTTCCATGGTAGGGAGGGACTCATAGATGAATTGGTCTGCGGGGCGCTTCATGAAATACGTCTCAGTCAGCCTGACAATTTAGAAAAAAAAGAATTCCTATCTGCGGCGACATCGCTTTATTCAAATGCTGGATTCGAAGATGGACTATCAATTGATGCCGTGTCCAACCTAACAACGAATACGCCAAACAAGGGGCTTGAGCAATTAGTTCGGGCTTCTCATCTAAGCGGACGAAAACTGACAGGGAAGGAGTTATCCGAACAGAAAAATCGTGATGTTGAAGCGATGAGCGAAAGTACCCTGACGGCTCTTAATGCTGCGCGTTTAGATAATCTCCAGCTTAAGGGACTCAATATTGAAATCCCTTTAAAAATTCTTGATACCTATGCAAATGCGTTAATGAAGGCGGATAGCTCGATGCCTGCCAACATACTGTTAGTCGGACCACCGGGGACAGGGAAAACCGACTTGGCGCTTGTAACGGCCTTCAAGGCGAAGGTGTCGGCTTTCCAACTCCACAGCCCGAAGGGCGGGATTGTCGGCGAGACCGAGCGCAAAGCTCGCCTTCAGCAGAATGTCTTGAAGGAATGGGTTCCAAACATCAGTTTTATTGATGAGGTTACAGAGGCAATGCCTCTTCAGCGCAGTGATTTCGATGGCGATTCCGGTGCGAGTCGGGCTGTTACGGCGGCTTTGCTGACGGCCTTATCAGATGAAAGCAGAAGGGGTAAAAGCTTGCTCATTGCAACAACAAATTGCCCGTGGAGGATGGGCGCTGCAATGAGGTCGCGCTTCACTATCGTCCCAGTTTTACATCCCCTAAAGGCGGATTTCGTTCATATATTGCTCGCCACGGCAAAGCGAGTCGCCCCTGAAACGGATATGGACAGCGCTAATGGTCAGGTGATAGAGGCCTCGAATCTCTTTTACGAAAAAGGGGCTAATCCAAGACATATACGGTTGGCATTATCAAATGCTTTGCACTTACATGGCGCGTTGACGCCGGAAACGATATTATTTGCTTCCAGTGATTTTTGCGGTTCTGCCGACATGGCTGCCACCATCTATTCAGACCTATGGGCTATAAAAACTACCTCCTCGCGCTCTTTTCTGCCTTGGACTACTAATCCAAAAGACTATCCCTACCCACCTTATTTGAATGGGGTTATTGACCTAGCAACGGGGGATATCGTCCATTCAGAATTGGACAAAAGAATAAAAGAATACGAGCCCTATGGTTCCAATGTCTAAAGCGAATTCTTTAGAGAAGGCGATTCTCAATTATCTCGATGGCGTTGCCGTATCCGAAGATATTCAAAGACTACATCTATGCGGAGCCGGGGCAGTATGTGAGCTCGAAGAGAAGCTTAAGAGGCATCATAGGATGAAATATGCCGTTTGTGTCTCGAATGCCACGACCGGTTTATTAGCCGTAGCCTTGGCTCTTAACTTGAAGCAGTCGGATTTTATAACGACTCCTTTAACTTTCGGTGCCTCGATTGCAGGATGGCTGCTTTTGGGGAACAGGCCCATTTTTGCTGATATCGAACCGGAAACACTTACGCTGGACCCTGCGGCGGTTCAGCATGCCATCACCCCCAAAACGCGGGCAATACTCGTCTCAGATATTTTCGGTAATCCGCATGATATGGTTTCCATGCGCAAAATCGCTGATGATCATGGTTTATGCTATATCGCGGATGCCGCTCAGAGCTTGGGAGCCACAAGAGATAACCTGCCTTCAAGTTCACTTGCAGATGCGCTGGTTATTTCATTCACCGCCGGGAAAACTGTTTTTGCCGGTGAAGGCGGTGCGGTTCTAACCAATAATTCAGACTTATACCAAAAGCTTATCTGGTTTACCCAACACACTGGCCGCCAAAAAAAAGAGCTTGGTCTTAACGTTACCAACGAACTTGCCTTAAACGCACGCATCCACCCTATGGCAGCTCTATGGGCTAATGCCGTTTTCCTTGAGTCCCTGAAAGCTTTAAAAAGTTACCAATCCGAATGCTTTGCCATTATCGACTTATTGAACTCAATCGGATTGACCGAAAAGATAGCCTTTAAAGAACATAATATCGCACCCTCATTCTTTAGGCTTACAGCCGCATGGCGAGCTAAGCCCAAGCCTTCAAAGCTCATAGAGGAACTTAGATATAATGGCTTCAGCGCAAGGCTTGAGACGCTACCGGTACGTTTATTATATCGTCAGCCAGCATTCATTGCCCAATATCAGAAAAATGTAAAAGTTGTTTACAATTGCCCGCAGGCTGAAAAACAAATTCGCAAGCGATTCTGTCTGACTAAAACAGCGAAAGAGAGATTTATTAGATAAGTGATGACAACAATTTTAATTTTGATTATCGCCTTTGTTGTAGTTCTCGGGCTATACGGCCCTCTGAGATCGCTTGTAGTTTTGACGAAGGGATGTTTTTGGTTTTCTGTTATAGTTCTTATTGGAATTCTAATAGTAGTCGCGTTGTTTAAGGGATGCAGCTACGTTGCATTATAAAGAAAATAAACATGAGACCATGGAATTATAATGGATAGGAAAATTTTATAGCAAAGGATGATCGAAAAATATTATGGAAGAAATAAACATTACTATCAGTCTCGGTCAACTATTAATATTTACAGTAATTGTTTCTCTGGCTGCTTTTATCTTCGGCCTCGCAATCGCAGCAAAGAGATTAAATGACTTTGACGATGATAATGAGTAAGGAGAAGAAACTTGATGAAATTTAACCAGTTGTCTCCCATGCATAAATCTAAGCTATCTGAAATAACAGATATTTGGATAGAAAATGCTTTTTTAAGAAAGGATTTAGACAAGCCTTTGATTGAGGATGCACTTCAGTGGAT
>CAYHWL010000026.1:0-14970 GCA_964359785.1 uncultured Methanosarcinales archaeon
GGTAGGGAGACAACAGTCAAGGAGGCTGCGAATATGCTTGCGAGCATGCTCTACTCATTGATCAGGAGGCCTACGATGGTTCCTGGCATTGTGGCTTTCCTTTTGGCTGGTTCCGATAAGGAAGGTCATCAGCTATATAATCTGGGCATCGATGGTTCCATCACCGAGAAAGATGATTTTGATTCTGAAGGTTCAGGTTCTGTTTTTGCGCTAGGCGTTCTCGAAGCGCAGTACAAGAAGAACATGTCCACGGAGGAAGGTATTGACCTAGCCATGAAGAGCATCAACTCTGCTATGCAGCGTGATGTCGCGACGGGTAACGGGATCGATATCTGGGTCGTCACCGAGAAGGGTGTGCGCCAGGCAGTAAGAAAAGAGGTTGATATTGGGGTCCATTAAGGGCTCTTCTTTTGTCTAATAAGTGAATCATTATGGCAGATATCATAAAGGAGATACTAAAAACACTACCGCAGGATAAGATTTCTGACGCCTGCTACGAAGGGGCTAACATAGTTTTCTACACGAAGGACTCCGCTTTTTTCCTTGACAACAAAGGCATCATAAGAAACGCGGTGAGCGAGTTCAAGAAGCGTATGGAGCTTCGTCCAGATCCGAGTATCTGCATGGAGCCAGAGGAGGCGGAGAAGATCATCCGGTCTCTCATCCCGGAAGATGCAGGCGTAGCTCAAGTGCTTTTTGACACCCATCGTTCTGAAGTGATCATCGAGGCTGATAAGCCGGGTATCGCCATCGGCAAGCAGGGTGAGACCCTAAGGGCGATCCGGGAGAAGTGCTTGTGGGTCCCTCTTGTAAGAAGAACGGCGGCCATCAAATCCGAGATAGTGGACAACATAAGAAAAGTGCTATTCCAACATTCTGATTACAGGAGAAAATTCCTTGATCAAGTCGGCCATCGTATCTATGATGGTTGGATCCGTGACAAGAAGTCCGAGTGGATCCGTTTGACCTATCTTGGCGCTGCGAGGCAGGTGGGAAGGTCATGCATCCTTCTTCAGACTCCAGAGTCCAGGGTCCTCATGGACTGTGGTATAGATGCTGGTGATGAGAATAACGCGTATCCTTATCTTGATGTTCCTGAATTCAATATCAAAGAGCTTGATGCGGTCATCGTCTCTCACAGTCACGTCGATCACTGCGCTATGGTGCCTTATCTTTTCAAATTCGGTTACAAAGGGCCAGTATACTGTACTCCTCCGACGCGGGATGTCATGTCGCTTATCATGCTTGATTTTGTCAAGATCCAGCGTGCTGAGAACAAGGAGCCTCTTTATACTCAAGATGAGATCAAGGAGATGGTCAAGCATACCATCACTTTGGATTATGGTGAGGTGACTGACATCACACCTGATATCCGTATCACTTTTTATGATTCTGGGCATATCCTTGGTTCTGCGATGGTCCATGTCCATGTGGGCAATGGTTTCCATAATCTGGTCTATACCGCAGATATGAAATATGGCAAGACTCACTTGCTTAGCCCAGCTAATACCCAGTTCCCGCGATGTGAGACTCTCATGATCGAGGCCACTTACGGCGGCAAGATGAATTTCTTTGCTGGTGAGAAAGAGCAGATGGCTTATCTTAGGAAGATCATCAAGGATACTGTCGACCGTGGTGGAAAGATTCTTCTTCCCACGCTTGGTTCTGGTCGTGGTCAGGAGATCATGATAATCATCGAGGAGATGGTTCAGGCTAAGGAGATCCCGGCGATCCCCGTGTTTGTTGATGGTCTTATCCTTGATATCACTGCTATATACACCGCTTATCCAGAGTATCTCAATCCAGTCATAATGAAGCGCATCTTCCACAAGGATGACAATCCCTTCCTCTCGCCTATTTTCAAGGCGGTGGGTTCGCAAAAGGAGCGTAAGCAGATTGTCGAAGAGACAGGGCCGTGTGTCATTCTGGCGACTAGCGGTATGTTGACTGGCGGTCCTTCAGTGCAGTACTTAAGGGAGCTTGCTGATAATCCCAGGAACTCTCTTGTCTTTACTTGTTATCAGGGTGAAGGCACTTTAGGGAGAAGGCTCCAGCAGGGTGAGCGTGAGATAGTCTTCCGTGAGGGTCACAAGGAGGAGGTCTTGCCTGTGAAGATCGAGGTCCACAGGGTGGAGATCAGCGCGCACTCAGACCGTAGGGAACTCATGAATTTCATCGCTAACTGCAATCCAAAGCCAAAGCGGGTCATTATCAATCACGGTGAGAATATGCGCTGTCTTGACCTTGCGTCAAGCATCCACAAGCAGTTTAGGATAGAGACTGCCGCGCCAAGGAATCTGGAGACATTAAGGATTAGGTGAATTTCTATTATCATGTCAATTAATCTCAATATATTTAGACTAGAAGGAGGTGAGAGTATGCAAAAATTATGTATCAAGAACGGTAAGGTCTGGGAGAAGTCCAGTCTGCACCTAAAGAGTGCCATTCCCGGTTTCGACCGCGAAGACATCACTAAGCTGATTGCGCTGGACTTGTTAAAAGCAAGTCTATAAGCCCAGCAACATTTATAATCAGGGTGTTCCATCCGCTTTTCTATGCCCATAGGTTTTGAGTTAGCGATCAAGGAGATGCGTCGTACAGATGCGACTCTTTTGTATGAACTGATAACGGCTCATCTCTCCTGGGTGAGGGGAGATGGCACTTTCAAGCCGATCGCTAGATTCAAGGATGGCATCCCGCATTCTGTTGGCTTGAATGCTGATGGCAACATCGTTGAGCGTCCGGTATCCGAAGGCGAATTCGAGAAATCGATGCGTCTCTTGCAGCAAGGCCGTCCATTGATTCTGGGCGTGAGAGAATTCCGTTTCTATCGCACGACAGAGGTGGCGAAGATTCTTATTGAGATCCGCACAGGCAAGATCACCGCACAAGACGTCCTCAAGTTCATCAGGACAATCGGGGCGTACTAGATTATCACCTCTTCATCATTATCACAAATGTGCTTCCCTTTCCCACTTGGCTTTCGACTTTTATCTTGCCGCCGTGCATGGTGACTATCTGTTTGACGATGGCAAGGCCAAGGCCTGTTCCCCCGGCCTTGCGTGTCAAGTGATCTTCTACTTGGTAGAACTTCTCGAATAGTTTGGGGATCTTTGCGGCTGGTATCCCCCATCCCGTATCCGTGACTCGCATCTCCCATCCGCTTCCAACGGTCGTATAGCTGATAGTCACATTCGCTCCTTCATCGCTATATTTGATGGCATTCGATTCTAGGTTGATGAGCACTTGTTTGATCTTATCCTTGTCGACATTCACGATTGTACCAGGCAGTACTAGATTAGACAGTGTGATACTCTTCTTCTCTGCCAGATGTCGTAATAGACAAGCTTCGACAAGGGCGTTCAGATCCACTTTTTCTCGTCGGAGTTTTGCTTTTTTGCTCTCCAGTTTGCTCATGTCTAGTATGTCTTGGATGAGCCCAGAGAGTCTTTCGCATTCTTCTTTGATGGTGGCGTAGGCCTCCTTCTGTTTAGGTGTCGATTCCCCAAGCGTTCCTTTCTCGAGCATTGCGGCGTATAGATTGATTGAGGTGAGGGGCGTCTTGAGTTCATGCGATACGATGCTCACGAATTCGTCTTTTAGTTGGCACACCTCTTGCGCTTTCATATATTTTTGTTCTGTGATATTGAGTTTGTTCATCACGTTTGCTTTGTCTGCTATCCGCAGGAATATCACTCGTGTGAATTGCGCGACTGCGATGAAGGGGAATGGGTGCGCAAGGATATTCAATGCGGCATTATACCCTCCATAAGCGAGAAAGTTCACCGTGGAGATTATTGGTGATATCGCATAGAGGATGAATGCGTGGAATAGCGACCGGTGGTATTTGTCTGTCTTCTTGAAATCCTCATAGTACCATAGCATGAGTATTGTGACTACGGATAGATAGGCCGCGCGGATGAAGTTTAGTAAAGTATAGTGTGAGCTTGTTTTGATACCGAAGAAGTCGTCGAAATCCGTAGTGGTCAGGTAACTGCTTGTGGCGGAGATGGCTATCACTGCCATTATTGCTATTAGTGTTCCTGCGCTTGTGAGCGCTCGCAATAGTCGAGGATCCCTCTTTGATAACACTGGTTTGATGAAGTATCGGACCAGCACCCATATGGCGAATATCTCGACTATCAATTCCACCAGGTAGATATGTCCAAGCAGGTCGCTAAGACCTACATTTCCAAAGACATGCAATCCCAGGATGATTGTCGCGATGACTTTTGAGATGGACAGCATCCCGAATCCGTAGGCGAGTTCTCCAAGCGATTTGTTCTCTCGATCACGTAAGTATTCAGAGATTATCATGTAAGTGGTGAAAGTATAGAGTATAAGCTCAAAGCTGTCTTTGAAGAGTTCTCCTTGCACCGAGCCTAAGAATCTGTTTAGGCTATGGAAACTCACCAGTGATAGATCGGAGAGCATATCAGTCTAACACTTGTTTAATGACATGGATCAGTTCATCTGGCTCGAATGGTTTCATGATATAGTCATTCGCGCCAAGTCCCATGCCTTCTGCTTCGTCTTTTTGCTGGTTCTTGGCAGTGACCATCACGATTTTGGTGGCATCCAGTGTTTTATCGCAGCGCACCGCTTTGCATACGTCAAATCCGCTCATTTTAGGCATCATCACGTCGAGTAGGATTACATCTGGTTTCACTTCCTTGGCTTTGGCAAGGCCTAGTTCCCCGTCGTGCGCGACATGTACGGTGTAGTGCTCTTCTAGTATCATCTGTTCTGCTTTTGCGATGTTATGTTCGTCTTCAACGATGAGTACTGTCTTTTTCATTGGTTGCACCCCTTTTTGATGCTATCCCCAAGCCGTATAAAAAGCTTCTGAAATAGGGCAGAAGATTCCCAAACTTTATAAATATATTAACAATAGTTAAGTCATGGCGCGCTCGATGATATATCCTCAGGAGATTGAACTGCACTATATCCTCCCAGCTTTGCGTAGGGAGTATACTGTCTGCCTAAAACAGATGGGCTTGGATCAAAAGAGGATAGCGTCTCTTCTTAGGGTCACCGAGCCTGCCATCAGCCAGTATGTGAGCAACAAACGTGCCCAACTCGTCAAATTCACGCCCAAGATGAAAAAGGAGATCCAGGATAGCGCGAGAAGGCTTGCGCAGAGCAAGGATATCTTAGGCGAGACCCAGAATATTTTGGACTTATCAAGAAAAGAGGGTGTGACCTGTGATATACACTGTAAGTTAGCGCAAGTAGAGGCTGGCTGTAATGCCTGCCGTTTGTGAGGTGTATGATGACGCAAGGATTGATAATAAAAGACCTCAAGGTTTCAGTGGAGGGTAAGATCGTTCTAGATGGACTTAGCCTCCACATCCCAGATGGCGAGATCCATGCGGTCATGGGTCCAAATGGCGCTGGCAAATCTTCTTTATGTATGGTGCTTGCGGGTCATCCAAGATACAAGGTAGAATCCGGTTCCATTTATTATGACAGCGTGGATCTTCTTGCCCTTGACCCTCCTGCGCGGGCAAAGGCAGGTCTATTCTTGGCGTTTCAGTCGCCTATGGAGATTCACGGTGTCAATCTGAGTCATTTCCTCTTTAGCATGGCAAAATCAAAGGATGCTAAGCTCTCTCCAATCTCATTCAAGAAGACTTTAGATAAGGCGATGCAGTGCCTTGGTATGGATCCTTCATTTGCGCAAAGGGATCTCAATGTGGGTTTTAGCGGCGGTGAGAAAAAACGTGCCGAGATTCTCCAGCTCCTCTTGAGCGGTTCCTCATTCGCTCTTCTTGATGAGACTGATTCTGGCGTAGATGTCGATGCTCTCAAAGTCCTTGTGAGGGCCATAGGGTCTTTGCGGTCTCCCAAATTTTCAGCTTTGATTGTCACTCATCACAAAGGTATCCTTGACAGCCTCGTCCCGGATAAGGTCCATCTTCTTAAGGATGGCAGGATACAAAAATCCGGTGATATCGCTCTTGCCAATGCGATTGAGGCGGATGGTTACGGAAAATGAGCGAGCTCAAGTCTTTGACTGGTTCGTACAAGGAGAAGTATGGTTTTTCAGTAGAGGATAGATCAGTGGCTTCCACTGGCGTGGGTCTCTCGGTTGATGTCATCAACCGTATCTCTAAGGAATTCAAGGGTGAGCCGGATTGGATGACCAAAGTCCGTCTTGACGCTTTCAAGATCTTCCATGCCAAGAAGATGCCGGATTGGGGCGGGGATCTTTCCAAGATAAATTTTGATGATGTCACATATTACCTCAAGCCAGGCAACAACTACGCCAATTCATGGGAAGATGTTCCCGAGCATATCAAACGCACTTTCGACAAGCTTGGCATCCCAGAGGCGGAAAAGAAGTTCTTGGGAGGTGTCGGCGCCCAGTTTGAGTCCGAGAGTGTGTATCACAGTCTCCGTGACGATCTTGCCAAGAAAGGCGTCATTTTCACGGATATGGATACTGCTCTAAAAGAGCATCCTGATCTTGTCAAGAGATATTTTGGCACTGTGGTTCCCGCGGGCGATAACAAATTCGCGGCTTTGAACACTGCTTGCTGGTCGGGTGGTTCCTTTGTCTATATCCCTCCGTTTGTCAAGGTGGATATCCCTCTTCAGGCGTATTTCCGTATCAATGCCAAGAACATGGGTCAGTTTGAGCGCACATTGATTATAGTGGGGGAGGGCGCGCAGGTGCACTATATCGAGGGTTGCACAGCTCCCGTCTACTCCTCTGACTCCCTCCATGCCGCAGTGGTGGAAGTTATAGCATTAAAGGATGCGAAGGTGCGTTACACGACAATCCAGAACTGGTCGCAGGATGTCTATAATCTTGTCACAAAGCGTGCCTTCGCTTATGAGGGTGCTAGGGTGGAGTGGATTGATGGCAATCTTGGTTCAAAGCTCACTATGAAATATCCAAGTGTCTATCTCAAGGGGAAGGGCGCTCGTGCCGATATCCTGTCGATAGCGTATGCGGCAGGGGTCCAGCATCAGGATGCGGGTGCGAAAGTCATCCATCTTGCTTCTGACACACATTCAAGGATCGTCTCAAAATCATTGGCAGTGGGTGGGGGCCGCGCTACCTATCGTGGTCTGGTGAGAATCGCTAAGGGCGCAAAGCGTTCAATCTCTTCTGTGCGTTGCGATGCCTTGATGCTGGATAAAGGTTCAAGATCTGATACTTATCCTACTATCCGTTCAGAAGAGGATGATGCCTTGATAAGCCATGAGGCTTACGTGGGCAAGGTTGGTGAGGACGAGCTTTTCTATCTTATGAGCCGTGGTCTTAGTGAGGCGGAATCGATGGCGTTGATCGTGCTTGGTTTCCTTGCGGAGTTCTCAAAGGAGCTTCCGATGGAATATGCGATAGAGCTCAATAAGCTTATCCGTATTGAGATGGATGAGCGCAGGGGGTGGTCGCATGGCGCGTGAGACTAGTCAAGTATCACAGGAGATTGCGGTCACAAAAGATGGTGATCTCACTCTCGAATTGCAGGACGGCGCGCAAGTCAGGGTAGTGGTCTCTCCAAATATTCATTCCTCACTTTTTGTGGACTCGCTTGGCTCCGCTGATTTGGATGTCGTATTGAAAGAGGGCGCGCACTTGGACTGTGTCTGTCTCTCTGGCGATGGGTCCATCGTAAGTGTATTTGATCTGCAAGGCCAAGGGTCTGCTCTGGATGTAGCTCATGTTATGGTGAGTGGCAATGTTCATGATGTGGATCTTAGGGTCACCCATAATGGTCAGTTGACATCGTCAAAGATTTCGATGCGTGGTGTCGCCAAAGGCAATGCGGACATGTCTTCTATTGGGAGTGTCTCTCTGATAGGTGATGGGTCAGTGTCCACTCTCACGGATCATGTCTTGTTGGTTGGTGACGCTAAAGCGTTGGCCGAGCCTAATATGGAGGTGCACACTGATGAGGTGAGGGCGTCCCATGCTGGCAGCACGGCGAGGATTGATGATGAGCAGGTGTTTTATCTATCTTCAAGAGGGTTGAGCGAGGCGCAGGCCGCATCTCTGATCATACAGGGTTTTATCCTCCAAGTCGTTCCTGTATCGATGCGGCACAAGGTCGCTCTTCGTTTCCCAGAGGTGTTCCAATGAGCAAAGATGATTTTCCTCTGCTTGCCGCGAGAGACATAGCTTATCTTGATAGCGCAGCGACAAGTCAAAAGCCAAAGGTGGTGATCGATGCCCAGACAGGGTTCTATCAGGAATCCAACGCGAACATCTCAAGAGGGGTGCATTCCTTGGGTTTTGAGGCTACCTCGGCGTATGAAGGGGCGAGGCTTGCTGTGGCGAATTTCATTCGCGCAAGGCCTAGTGAGATAGTGTTCACCAAGAATGCTACTGAAAGCATTAACCTGGTTGTGTTTTCGTTCGCTAGGTCCATCCTAAAAGAGGGCGACACGGTTTTGCTCACCCAGATGGAGCATCATTCTAATCTTATCCCTTGGCAGCGGCTTGCCAAGGAGCGTGGTCTCAAGCTGGATTTTGTCCCGGTCACCAAAGACCGTACGCTCGACATGGAATACTTCGACAAAGCCATCAGAGATGCGAAGATCTTCTCTTTTGTCCATGTGTCGAATGTGACTGGCGCGATAAATCCTGCGAAGGAGCTTATCCGTATCGCCAAGGAGCACAACGTCCACACGGTCTTGGATGCCAGCCAGTCTGTTGGTCACTTCAACGTGGACGTAAGAGATCTCGATGCAGATTTCTTGGCTTTTAGCGGTCATAAGATGTTTGGTCCTATGGGGATAGGTGTCTTGTTTGGGAAAAAACATCTTCTTGAATCGATGCCTCCTTTCATGTCAGGCGGGGGGATGGTGAAAGAGGTTGGAAGGTTAGACTCTACTTTTGCGGATGTTCCTGCGAGATTCGAGGCTGGCACCCCTAATGTCGCTGGAGCCGTGGCGCTAGCCAAAGCGATTGGGTATATCGATTTGTTGGGGCTAGGCGAGATCCAGCGTCATAATCGGGATTTAGTCGATTACTGCCTGGTAAAGCTCAAGGGCATCCCGCAAGTCACGCTCTACGCTCCAGCGGCTAATCATTCTTCTATAGTCGCATTCAATCTTGGCCGCATCCACGCTCATGATGTGGCCACTGTCCTCGACGAAGATGGTGTTTTGGTGCGTGCGGGCAATCATTGTGCGCAGCCTCTTTGCGAAGCATTGAATATCGATTCTTGCTGCCGTGCGAGTTTTCATGTCTACAACACAAGACAGGACATAGATAGGCTCGTTGCCTCCCTAGATAGGGCGATAGGGGTGTTTGGTTTATGAACCACGCTATGTATCAGGAGATCATCTTGGACCACTCTAGTAATCCCAGATGTCACGGGGTTCTAGATGAGCCGGATGCGCAGGCAAGGGATGTGAATCCTTCTTGTGGGGATGTTGTAGAATACTATCTCAAGATAGAGGCGGGTATCATAAGAGATGTTAAGTTTACTGGTAAGGGTTGCGCTATAAGCCAGGCTTCTGCTTCCATGTTGGCGGAATCTTTGGTCGGTCAGAAGTTAGACGCCATAGTCGCTCTGAACAAGGAAGATATTCTTGGTATGTTAGGCATTCCCATCTCGATGATGCGGCTAAAGTGTGCGCTTCTTCCGCTCAAGGTGGTCAAGTTGGCTGGTTATTCATACTTGGGAAGGACTATGTCGGAGGACGTTTATGGTTGAGAGATCGAAGATTGAGGAATCGCTTAAGACCGTTTTTGATCCAGAGATTGGTCTGGATGTTTTCACGATGGGCCTCATCTATGATATCAAGATAGATGGAAGTATTGTCCAAATCAAGATGACTCTTACGACTCCCCTATGCCCTTATGGGGGATTTCTTATTGACTCGGTCAAGGATGTGCTCAAAAAGATCGATGGCATTTCTGTGGTGGATGTTGAATTGGTCTTTGATCCTCCTTGGGTTCCGCCTCCAGAGGTCAGGATGATGCTTGGTGTTTAGTCTGGTGTTTAGCATTTCATAACTTTTATAACATCTATCATTTCCCGATCCTTTATTGGAGGCGATTCTTATGGAAACTAAACCTATGAAATTCAAGAGTCTGGAAGGCATCTCAGAGCGTCAGCTTGCCGAGCATCATGATGTCTTGTACGCAGGTTATGTCAAAAAAGTGAATGAGATCAGATCAAAGCTTCCAACTGTCAGCCTGGAAGGCGTCAATGGCACTTATGCAGAATTGCGTGAGCTGAAGGTCGAGGAGACTTTTGCTTGGAATGGTGTCAAGCTCCACGAAGGTTATTTTGATTCTTTGGGAGGCGATGGCGCTTCTCCAAAAGGGCAATTGGTCAATTGGATTGCATCGGACTTTGGCTCTTATGAGAGATGGAGCCAGGAATTCATGGCGCTAGGCCTTTGTGCGAGGGGTTGGGTTGTGCTTGGCATGGACCTTGCGACGGGAAAGCTCCACAATGTGGTTTGTGATGCGCACAATCAAGGGGGCGTCTGGGGCATGGTTCCGATAGTTGTCCTTGATGTCTATGAACATGCTTATTTCCTGGACTACGCGACTGCCAGGAAGAAGTATGTTGATTCATACATGAAGGCTCTGGATTGGTCGAATGCGGATAAGGTGGTCAAGGAATTTAGTCTGTCATCTTTCCGTAAGTAGCACCCTCACCTTTTTATCCTCTTCTTTTATTGTTCTTTTTATGGAAATTGGCAAGGTAGTGGAGTTGGAGATATCCTCTTTGGCTTATGGCGGTAAGGGTGTGGCCAAGTTTATGGAGGCTGGCGTTCCTTATTCTGTCTTTGTCTCCATGACAGTCCCAGGCGACATTGTCCAGGCTAAGATCGTCAGTCTGCGTCATCGTTTTGCGGAAGCTTCACTTGTCGAGATAAAGAAGAAGTCTCCTGACCGCGCGGCTCCGCCATGTCCATTCTTTGGCGAATGTGGTGGTTGTGACTGGCAGCATGTCAAATATCCAGTTCAGCTCCGGGAAAAACAGCGTCTTGTCAGGGAGGCTGTGGAGAAAGCCCAGAAGGGTGGTTTCGATCTGCTCCAGATCATTCCAAGTGAGCCTTATGGCTATCGTGATCGTGCAAGGTTCCATTCTGACAAGGGATCCAAGGATTACATCTTGGGTCTCAAGGCCAGGCAGTCGAACAAGATAGTTGACATCGATCAGTGTCTTGTCTGCTCTCCACAGATCAATCGCAGGCTCGCTTTGGCAAGGGCTGGCAAGGAAGGTCCGATACTTGATTTTGCCACTTCTTCAGTTGTTCCCTTGAATGAGTTTGGTGTTAGTCTGCATTATTATCCTCAATGTTTCACCCAGAGCAATTTCACGCAGAATGTCCGTCTTGTGAAGGTTGTGTTGGATATGCTCGATCTAAAAGAGGATGACACGATTCTGGATCTCTATTCGGGTATTGGTAATTTTGGTCTTCCTGCATCAAAGCTGGTGAAGAGTGTTGTGGGCATCGAAGGCTCACCTGCGTCAGTGATGGCGGCTAGTGAGAACGCGAGGTCACATCGTATCAGGAATGCTTCATTTAGGCATTCTGATGTATTGGGTTGGCTAAAGGGCCATAAGCTTAAGTTCGATGCTGTGATAGCTGATCCTCCCAGGGATGGTCTTGGCGACGCATTCAGGTTCCTTAATGGTTCGAATATCAAGCGTGTCGTATTGGTATCTTGTGATCTTCGTTCTCTGTCGGTCGACTTGAGGTCTCTTACCAATTATCGTGTCGACAAGGTTCAGCCCATAGATATGAGCCCCCAGACTTATCATGTCGAGACTGTTGTGCTATTGAAAAAGAAAGGTCAGAATTCCTAGATGATCTGTTTTCCGTCTTCTATAATATGGATGACGTTCACCGGACAGCTTTGCGCCGCCTCTTCGTTTGCGGCTTTGTCTTTTTCGCTTATCTCTCGCTCTGTGGTGTCTTCATCGAGCATTTTGCTTTCGATGAGTTCAGATTTTCCATCTTCGCTCATCTTCCAGTATTTTGGGGCGATGGCGGCGCATGCTCCGCATCCGATGCAGTCTTTCTTGTTATGTATTATTTTGATTGTCATCTTCGGCATCAAGTGCAGGCGATATTTAATGCTTATGGAAATAAGGGCCTGCGCGTGTCATCTCTTCTGCGCCCTTCTGGGGCCGCCAGCCTTGTAGGGTGTATGCCTTTCTTTGGCTTTCTGGCTGACCTTTTCTCCAGATGGGTTCTCCATCTCTGCCGATTCGTCGTATCCGCAGTTTAGGCATATGAGCGCCTGCACTCCGATATAGTCCACAGCGTCTATGTGCGCAGATCCGCATCGTGGGCATCTCTTTTCCATTAAACAAGATTTATGAGTCTCTGATTTTATATTCTTATTCTTTCCGTGATTCTTGATGGAGAATAATCACAGGTTATACGCGGAAAGGCGGGAGCCGGCTTGCCTCGTGATCAAGAAGGGTGTGGACTACATCAATGTCCGGACTTGCCAAGATAGATCTGTCTTGGAGCGTGTTTTGGATGAATTGGAAGCGTTTGGTGATGATGCAGTCATCAAGGCTTGGTTAAGCCCTCCGTTTTACATTGTTAGG
Source organism: uncultured Methanosarcinales archaeon (assembly GCA_964359785.1). Lineage (GTDB taxonomy): Archaea > Nanobdellota > Nanobdellia > Woesearchaeales > JAGWAF01 > JACQSU01. The sequence continues at coordinate 12,543 of CAYHWL010000026.1, forward strand.
GGGTATGGTATGTATACTCGGTCTGAAGCGAAGGAGTTATCAAGGCTTGAACGAGAAGAGCATTGGGTTTCTCCCAGGTTGGGTATCAATTATGACAAGAAGCAAATAAAGAAAATGTTAGCTTCCTTAACGGAGTAAGTAGTTGTAGTAGAAAGACTTGTTCACATACGCGGTTGATTTGATCATCTCCGTACTATTTTTCAGGAAGTTGATTAGGGGGATGGAATAAGCCAGGAATGTTCTCGATTGATAGCTATCGATATTGATACATACTTCGTCAACTTTTTTCATATGTCTTGAGTACAAGTTGTGCGTTATCAATGGGATGTCCCAGCTGCCAATTATAGAATGCAGGTTATCTCTTGCGGTCAGGAGATGGTGTTTGTCAATCAGTTTTTGGTGAGTGTAGCGACGGAGCAATGCGATGATCGGCTCAAATTGCTTACAGTGTTCAGGTGTGATGCTTATATCATACTGGTTTCCTTCCATGATTACTGGGCCCAGGTAGGATGACACATCGCGTTTTCTAAGTCGATAACCTTTCGCATCATAAAATTTGATACCTTGGGGATTATCCAACCAATCACCCTTTTGATATACTGCATGCCTGTCGGTCACAGAACTGGCAATATTCGTGGTTACCAAAGTGGGGAATCTGTTCTGAAGTGTCTGGATTAGAGTGTCTAGATGCTCGGCGTTTCTTCCATTCGCATCTGATCCAAGGTCGCTGTGCAGATAATGGATGGCGGTGTCAGTTGGGTCTTTTGGTTCGTTATAGACATTATACCCAGTTATGATCCCCTGTGCGATGGCAGGGTAGAGCAGTTTTCGGAATTGTTGTAGGGTTTTTGGGTTGAATTGGTCCATTGGACCAACAGTCGGACTTGGTTTAAGAGCCGAGCCTTATATTGGTATATATTCTTCTTAGGGCATGCCTCTGTTTCACAGTAGATTCGAAAGTGGCGAAGGGTAGATAAAAAGGGAGGTTGGGTTCTTCGGGCTCTCGCGCAGGACGTAAACCGCAGTTCATGTCTGTCGCACCGCAAGCTGCGACGGGGTGTACTTCCTCAAAATCTAATCAGAATCGCATCTACTGAATAAGGGTCTGCGTGCCTCATCTCTTCTGCGTCCTCCTAGGGCCGCCAGCCTTGTAGGGTGTATGCCTTCCTTTGGCCTTCTGGCTGGTCTTTTCTCCTGATGGGTTCTCCATCTCTGCTGATTGGTCGTATCCGCAGTTTAGGCATATTAGCGCCTGCACTCCCATATAATCCACGGCGTCTATATGCGCAGATCCGCATTGGGGGCATCTCTTTTCCATTAAACAAAGAATGCACGGTTCTGATTTTATATTCTTATCCTTTCCGTGATTCTTGATGGAGAATAACCACAGGTTATATGCGGAAAGGCGGGAGCCGGCTTGCCTCGTGATCAAGAAGGGTGTGGACTACATCAATGTCCGGACTTGCCAAGATAGATCTGTCTTGGAGCGTGTTTTGGATGAATTGGAAGCGTTTGGTGATGATGCAGTGCTCGTTCCTTGGTTGAGTCCTCCTTTTCTCGACACAGTTGGATATGGGATGTATACAATTTCCGAATCAAAAGAGATGCGTCAACTCGAGAAGAAAGAAAGATGGGTCTTCCCATGTTTGGGTCCCAGGTATGATCGCGAATATTTTTGTGATAGGATTGCTTCAATCTGTAAATAAATAATTGAAGTAGAATGATTTGTTCACGAATACGGGATATTCTTTGGTTTCATAGGGTTTTTGAGCAAGGTAGTCGATTATTTTCTCAGGATAAGGGGTGATTATTCTTGATTCATTTCCAGATGATATTATGCGAATCTCTTGGGCTTTTGCCATGTGTCCAGCATCCTCCGCACTTATGATTAATGGGATTTTCCAGCTTCCATATATCGCAAAAAGGTTAGGCATAGGGGTTAAACGATGGTGGCTGTTAATCTTAAATGCATGGGTGTGATTATACAGTAGTCTCATGAGTTCTCTTCGTTGTTTTCTGTTTTCAGAGGTAATTGTTAAGTCGTATTGTTTCCCTTCGGCGATTATCATATCTTTGTGTTCAGATAAAGCTTTCTTGTTCAACTTATTTCCGTTGCAGTCATAGACTTTAATTGAGCCGGGGTTGTCTTTCCAATTGCCGATTTTATATATTGCATATCTTCCTATCGCAGCACTAGATATTAGATCTGATTGATATGTGGGGAAGTTTGATCGGATAGTTGTTATGATCTCTTCTAAATGTCTGTCAGCATTCCCATTCTCATCCACTCCAAGGTCGCTGTGCAGATAATGGATGGCGGTGTCAGTTGGGTCTTTTGGTTCGTTATAGACATTATACCCAGTTATGATCCCCTGTGCGATGGCAGGGTAGAGCAGTTTTCGGAATTGTTGTAGGGTTTTTGGGTTGA
>CAYHWL010000027.1:0-14766 GCA_964359785.1 uncultured Methanosarcinales archaeon
TTATTGTTGGATAAGATGGCCTCAAGGTGTGCCTTGGCAGATCTTTTCATGTTACAGTCGATGGTGTAGGTCTCGGGTCTGCCTTTTTGCAGATGCCTTCTGTCTTTGGTCTGTGAATAGAGTCCGTCATGCAGGTCGTGATCGACTCCATGCACTACGTCATAGGTGTTATCTTTGTATGTCCGCAGTTCACTTGATGTCATCACTCCTTTTATGAGGTCTTTGTAGAATACTTCTTTTAGTACCTCGCTTGCGATCTTGCATTTATTGTCCTGCGCTTGCAGGTAGCTTGCGCATACAAGCGATGCGTAAAGCGAGGCGCTTGTTATCCTTGGCGCCCCAAATGATTTGTCGTGTATGCTTTCCGCGATGTGCAGGTGGGCTGTTTTTTGGGGTGTGGGGTTTTTGTGTAGTATGATCGGGTATTTGCATATCCCTTCAGGCACGATCAGATCGATGAATCGGTATCCGTCTGGTGTTTTCTCGATCCGGTCGCAATATTGGAGGTCAAGATGCATCTCATTGTTCTCATAGGGTGTGATTAGCTCAAGGTAATCTTTTGGCCGTCTTGCAAAGCCAGCCCTTCTCTGTGCAAGTGTGGTCCTGCGCCAAGCCTTCTCCATAGCTATGATGTGCTCACGGATGATCCCCATATTCTCTTTAAAAATCGAGTCTGCCTTAAAAAGTTATACAAAAAAAGAAAAAAGGATGGATCTACTCTATCGACACATCTACGTCGCTTGCGACGCCCGTATCCGGGTTCTCTCCCACATCGAGGTCTTCAGCTGATATGCCAAGGTCACTCTCTGCTCCATCAGGCGTTTTGGCGTTCTCTGATGTTGATGGGACCGGTGCCGCCAGAGGTAGTTCGACTGGTGTGGCCGAGGGTGTCGGCGCTTCTGCCGCTTTTGGCAGTTCCACTGGCGCTGTTGGCGCCGCTGGAGGGGTTAACGCTTTTTGTCCGCATCCTGCCAATGATAGCATAGCCAAAATTCCTATTATCAATCCGAGTGTAGTGATTTTGTTCATTGTGGACCACCGTTCTTTCTTGCGCCTTTAAGCGCGTTTTTGATCTCTTCGCTCGCTGTTTTTATCGTCTCCCAGACTGTGGCGAATTCTCCTTCGCTGTATTTCTTGCCGGGCAAGGCGATCTGTCTTGCGGCGTCAAGCTTTGCTTTGGCGGCGGTGAAATCGACGGTCACGTTCTTCTCGATAGCTTTCTTTTCTGCTTTCTCGATAAGTGAGGTGAGTTTGGTTATCTCGAAATTCGCCTGCGCGTGCAGTTGTGAGTTTCGCAGCTCTTCGCGCGCCGTTTTCACAGCGTCCTTGTCTCCGCTAGAGAGTGCGTCGGTCAATTTGTCCTTTTGCTCTTTGGCTTTTTTGGAGATCTCTTCCATATTTGTGGTATTGATCCCTCTGGTTTTCAGATCCGCGATCTTCTTCTCATGTCGTGAGTATTGTTCATCCGAGATTTTCTTGGCCGCGTCTGCTTGGCTTTTTAGCGCGTCGCTTTGGCATGCCTTGAATGTGTCCTGGGCATTCTTCAATGCCTCTCGTCCGGCCTTGCGCTCTTCTTGCGTGGCGTTTCCGCCTTTGCGTGCGAGGATGACGCCTCTCTTGCTTTCCTTTAGGTCCTCGTTGAGTTTCTTCGCCGCGAGATCGAAGGTCTTTTTGTCCGTCGCCGCCTTTAGCGTTGACAGATCTGCGTCCAACAGGGTCTTTAATGTGTTGGAATCTTCTGATTTCAACAGATCCAACTGGGTCTTTGTCAGATCCACTGCGCAGGATAGATGCGCTGTTCTTGCGTTCATCGCAAGTCCTCTTGCTTCTTTTAACGGTCCGTCTCTGCCTTCATCGGCTAGAGCGCCGGTCGCTAGAAGGAGCGACACTATAAACAGACTAAGGATTTTTTTCATGTGTTTCCCTCCTATTTGTATGAGAAGGAGCGGAAAAAAATACTATATAATACCTTTGGATGGCAAGTCCATCATCCCATATCTATAGTATTTGCCTCTTTGTGGCCCATGTGGGCGAGTGTCGTCTTCCATAATAGTCCTATCTTCATCATGTCGTTGTAGAATTTTGTGCTTATCTTGTAGGTCTTCTTATACAGATTATAATCAATCAACCCCATGGATTTCATGGGTGTCAAGATGCGGTCATAGAATTGTCTTTTGTTGTAGTTGAGCCCGTCTTCGTCGGCTACAGGCGATCCACGTTTTGGCGTCGGAGCCATGTCCTCTTCCATCGGGAATCGGAGTCTCACTTTCTTTCCTTTGTATGGTCCGCTGTCGAGCACGGTTTCGTATCTTCCTTCGTGGAGCTCTGTGGCGAACATGCTCATCTGGGTCTTTCCTATCTCTCCGCCATTGTGTATCATGTATTTGATGAGCTCTTTTGCGACTATGACTTGTGTGGGTGTCTTGAATATCGTCTCAAAGATGTCGTTTGGCAGGTTCTCTCTGTCGTACAGTATTACCATAAGCTTTCCACCCCAGTTTGTTTTTCTGGTCGGCTAGTATATTAATCTTGGTGTCCATATATAAATGTGGTCTTTAGTGGCGAAATGTTTATATAGTGGTAAATTTGATAATAGTATACGATTTCGGATACTAGGTGACACAAAGGCTGAGCCGTGCGTAATAGTAGGGCTTGGCTCAGCCGGAATTGAAATCAAAGGACCGCAAAAAAGACCAAAAAAGGAGGGATGACAGATGGATTTTATCGTGGAGAGGGCCAAAGAGAAGGCGAATAATTACGACGATTTTGATGTGGGTCAAGCCAATATCAAGGTCATCGGCTGTGGTGGAGGAGGAAACAACATGGTTTCCTGGCTTCACAAGAAGGGTATCCGTGGAGCGGAGATCATCGCTTGCAACACGGACAAACAGCACTTGGACATCACAAGTTCTGACAAGAAGTTCCTGCTAGGCAAGGACCTCACGCGCGGTCTTGGTTGCGGTGGTTTCCCGACAAGGGGAGCTGAAGCGGCTCAAGAGTCACTGGGTCACATCCGAGAGTTCCTCAAAGGTTGTGATATGGCTTTTGTCTGTTGCGGTATGGGTGGAGGCACTGGTACTGGTGCGGCTCCAGTCATAGCGTCAGTGGCAAGAGACATGGGCGCGATTGTGATTGGGACGGTTACTATGCCATTCAACATCGAGCGTGCTCGTGTCGATAAGGCAGAGTTTGGTCTCAACCAGCTTCGTCAGGTCTCAGACACAGTCATCGTTATTGACAACAACCGCCTAGTGCAGATCGCTGGTAACCTGCCGGTCCAACAGGCGTTCGCTGTCGCAAACGAGCTTGTCTCGACAATGATCAAAGGTATAGTGGAGACTATCGCTATTCCATCGCTAGTCAATCTGGACTATGCTGATGTCAAGGCTATCATGACCAACGGCGGCGTCGCTGCCATTGGTATTGGTGTCTCTGACACAGAGAACCGTGTGCAGGAAGCTGTCAAAGGCGCGTTATCAAACCCGCTTCTTGACATAACCTACGATGGTGCGACTGGCGCTATCATCCACGTCTGCGGCGGACCTGACCTCACTCTTGATGAGATCAACCGCATCGGTGAGATGGTCACCGAGAACATGGACCCAGACGCGAACGTCATCTGGGGCGCCCGTGTAGCTGATGAGATGAAGGGCAAGGTCATGGTCATGACGATCATAACCGGTGTCCACTCTCCATGGATCCTTGGCAAGGGTGACAAGAAGGTTGCTCACGCGAGGACAGCCAAGATCAACGATGAGCTTGGCATAGAGACTCTCTAAGATTTCTTTTTCTCTTATTTTTTTGTTTTTGTATCTATCTGATTAGGTTCTTGACGAAACATTTTTATACCACCTTTTCTACCTGTACCACTATGACCCTTAAAAGCATGAAGATTAGCGAGGATAACTATCGTTGGCTTGTCTCGGTAGCCGGAGATCTGCAATCCAAGTCAGGCGCGCCCGTATCCCTAGACGAAGCAATCTTCTCTCTAAGAAAAGGCAGGTCGATTAGTGAGCTGGCTGGCTCGTGGGATATGTCAGACGAGGAAGCAGAGAAGATCAAGAGAGATCTGAAAAAAGGGTGGAAATCATGGCAGATAGAATCTGTATAGACACAAACATCCTAATTGGTTTCTTGAGGAAAGATCCAGTGGTGACTGCATGGATCACGTCACGAGAAAAAGATTGTATCCTCGCCACTACTATGATTAACTCATTTGAATTGTACTCTGGAGCATACTCTAGCGCCAACAGATCTAAGAACTTAAGGGCGGTCAAGGAGTTGCTTTCACGTGTTATCGTTCTGCATCTTACTGATGTCGCAAGCGAGAAAGCGGGCCAATATTATGCTGACTTGAGAGCTAAAGGGCAGTCCATCGAATTCAGGGATATCCTTGTAGGGGCTATTGCCGCATCCGAGGGGTTTCGTTTAAAGACATCTAACGTTTCTCACTTCTCGAGGATGTCTGGATTGGTTCTTGACTAGACAGCATCGATTATTTCAAAGTTGGGTCTAATACAACATAAAGCTCGGCTTTATGTGTACAAACACAGCTCGGCTGTGTTTTGTACAACACGGATAGTGGTCCGTGTGTACACAAAATCCCGTGGGATTTTGTTGTACAACATAAATCATAGATTTATGTGTACAAACACAGCTCGGCTGTGTTTTGTACCTCGGAGCTTGCTCAATTGGGGAGCCAGTTTTCAGGCATTTTCTCTATTATATACCTCTCTTCAGCTTTTCGAAAATGGCGACAATGGGGGATTTCTCCAGTTTATAACGTCCATAACTCACTTTCTTGATGACTTTCAGCTTGATTAATCTGCCTACATATGGTGGACTTATGTCTTGATTCGCTATCTCTTGGCTTTGGAACACTTCCTTGTTAAGACCGATGATTTTCAGGAACGAGAGGATATCTACGTCAGAAGCGTGTGGGATTTCATGGCTTAGCCAGGCTTTACCCATTTCGACTGCATTTTCCACAGAATCCGAAACCGCCTTTGCGGTTATTTTTTCCCCTTCTCTGTAACTTGCCTTTGCAAGGCATTGCACTAGGTAAGGATATCCTAGTGTGAAGTTGTATAGGCCTTTGATGGCTTCATCACCCCACTGTGTGCTTTCATTTTTCACGCCCAATTCTAATACCTCTTTTGTTTCGGTATAGTCAAATCTTGATATGTTATGACTGGCCCCTGAGAATATCCTAGCAATAGGTGAGTATACCCCGACTAATCTCTCTTCGAATTCTACTCCCCCAGATATCACTAAGAGGATTGGGAGATCAGCAACTTCCTCCATCATGGTTTTCAATTCACCTAATGCGTTTAATTCCAGTTCATCCGCTTCATCGATGGCGATTATTATGCACGATGCCTCTTTTAGGGATCTCAACGCCATTTTCCAGACTTGGAAATGGGAGAGGGAGTTTTGCTCTTTCTCGATGTCGATGCCTACGCCAAAAGCATTCAAGCCAGCTATATTCTTTCCGAGCTCTTTCATTTTCTGGACTAGGTTCTGTCTTTCTCTTATTCTGACATTCAACTCTTCCAGTAATATGCGGTACAAAGATTCAGAACTTGTGGGGGCAGACAGGCGTCGATAGATTATGATGATATCTAATCGGTTCGATTCCGTCGTGATGTCGATGAATTTCTTGAGCAATGAAGTCTTCCCCACTCCCCTATGCCCATAGATTAACACCCCTCCAGGTTGTTTGCTGGTAAGCGCCCCATTCAACCTTTCTTTGAATGAATTGATCATGGCCCTCCTTCCGCCAAAATAGGTTGGTTTCACAGGATTTTGCGGATCATAGGGATTGGGCATCTCAATCTCCCTTTCCTTTAAGGATATCCCAATAGAGGCTTTTGCATTTTGGACATATGAGCGGATCAATGGTTCCGCGTGGGACCCATTGATGGCCGCATCTATCACATTGGAGTTTTGAGATTTGTATAATCACACGACCCATAAACCTCACCTGACAGCCATCTATATAAACTTATTTATTGTTTACCCATATAGGTAATAATTATACAGGGATAGCATCTTTTTTGTATTATGCATCCAGCATATCCTCGAATCGCAGCCTGTCTCCTCTTTTGAGTATCCTCTGATGCGTTTCTGTGGCGTAGAAGGTTTGGGTCGCCACAAATGTTAGTCCTACACATGCCCCGACGAGCCCCATATCACGGCTCGAGATATTCATTTCACTGATGGATGCGGTCACTGCACTGCACAGCGCATATAGTCCGGCGGCTATTGGCGTCCCAAGCGCCGCGAGAGCGAGAAGGTACTGTGGTTTCTCTGATTGCCGGACAAGTTGTTCGTATTCTTCTCTTTTGTCATCTACAATCTCTTCTAGGTATTTTGGCGTAGCCTGCTCCTTTGTCACTTTTATGCACGCCAAAGCAAGCATAGATGGGAGCACTCCGATGGACCAAGAATTCACAAGGCTCTGTGCGTTGCCGCCTTGCATCTCTCCAAGCACTGCGCAGTAGAAGAGCGGGACGCCCATTTTAGCCAAGAAGCCGGCGGTCTTCTCGCAGATATCCTGCCATTTTGGCTTCTCCATGATGGCGATAGCATCTTCCCGCGCTATTTCCTCTAGCGCCCGTTTGTTGTAATGGTCGTCCCATACGTTACTCATAAGTAGATGAATCCCGATTCGTTTATATTGTTTGTCAGAAATAGAGTTCCGGGACGTCTGGGCTCATGATGGCGTTTAGATGTCCTCGGAGTTTTTCGATGATTTCTCTGCGTTGTTCAGAAGGGATATGATTCGATGCCGCCTTGCCTCGCATGGCGCATTCTTCGCATTTCGCTTTCCATTTGCCAGAATTGGTGTTGCGATGCATGACCCTCGCCGCATGGGTGGCGGATTCCCACATTGTTGCGTTGAGCAGTTCGAGCCGATTATCTTCCGTTCCTTGTGATGCGATGTACCCGTTTAGCATGCGTCCTGCTTGTCTGTGCATCTCGAACCATTCCAGAGCCATCTCCAGTCTTTCTCCATCTCTAAAGAACAAGATCTTTGCGCTATAACCTATGTGTTTGCTTAAGAACATAGTGAAGTTCTGACTGTCGTCTCCATCCGTGGTCAATGCCAGATTCAAGTATTGATTCCATCGTCTTGCCCACTCGATTTCACTGTTGTGGAAATAGATTTCCCCCGCGAGCCGTCCAGTATAGTGGTATAAGCGTGCCAGATTATGTCTTGTCTTTTGGTTCTCGGGCGCTGCATGCAGAGTATCATCTGCCACTTCTTCGCACAGTCTGTATATGAGATTCAAGTGTTCTATGGCGAGGTCCACGCCTCTGATGATTTCATGGACGTCTTTTCTGGCCATCTTGAGGACATGCTCCAGATTTCCTTCTTGGACGTCTGTCTCGTCAAACTCTTCCATTTCCCAGTCCATGAATATCATTTGTATTCTACATTCTTAAATTTGAGCCTATTCTCTTGAGCAAACCTTTTAAGCAGGACCTTCTTATTTGCCTCATGCACATCGAATCGAAATGCGTATTGCTCGCTAGACGGAAGGTCAAGGACCAGGATGATTTCCCTTACGTTGTCGATCTCAAGTTCTTTGGCGTGAACGACCCTCATAAGTCGGCCGCTCTGCCTGACAAGACCATGTGGTATAAGGTGGAATATGTGAGGATCGAGGTGCCTGTGAACTATTATCTTATGGGTAGTGACATCATCATTAACGATGCCGGCAAGCTCAACTTCGTCCAGGAAGGGAGAGTCCTGTTCATCAGAAGGGATTAGGGGAAATGCTCTCAAAATTTGTCAATGATACAAGAAAATATCTTGAGGAATACTACCAACGAAATCAATGAATGTCGCACACCCGTTTTTCTCAATAGATTAATAAACCAATAATTTCATAATTTCTCAAAATGAGTTCAAACAACATCAATCAAGGATATAGGCGTGCACAAAATTCTTTGGGATTTTGTTGTACCCGTGGCTTGCCGGGGTTGGGATTTCTATTAAATCAAAGGAGGGATTGGCTTGAAAAATGACTTGATATTCTGCCTTATGTTGGTAGTCGCGATATCCGGATGCGCATCCCAAATATCAGAGGGGCCTAAGTCCCTTCCTGAAATAACGCAATCTGAAAAACTGGGAATATCAGGCGATTTCCTCTCATATGAGAATCCTGATTATGGGATTAAGATCAGCTATCCTTCTGGCTGGCAGCAGACAGAAAATGAGAATGTCATTGCCGCATTTGTGTCGCCAAAAACCAGCGCGTCCGACACTGTCCAGGAAAGCCTTGGATTGACGATGAATGATTTGGCCGGTCAGGGATTGACTTTGCAAAAATACAACGAAATCGCGATCAATCAGCTGAAGCAGACCTTTTTAGACATTACTATCCTCGAATCGGAAACTGCGTCATTGGCCGATAATCCCGCTCACAAAGTGGTGTTCACAGCCTCAAACCGCAAGTTCCTTCAGATTTGGACGCTTAAGAATGACTTAGCCTATATATGGACTTTTGTTTCTGTAGAAGAGGGTTATGCCGCATATATCAGCACGGCGCAAAGAATGCTTGATTCGTTTGAGATCACAAAAAACTTGAGAACCTCAATTAAGGATGATAAAGATGTGGATCAGGAAGCAGATGCTCCTGCGGGTGTCTCTGATATAGACTCCCCCTTCCTAGGGAGCTGGAGGATATTCTCTGAAAGGATATTCTATGATATAGGCGGCGCTGGTGCCGCTGCGGTGCCGGTGACAAGGGATCTGGAGTTGCGAAAAGATGGGAAATGGAATTTTGGGGATTCACAAGGCACATGGAGCGTGACTGGGATAACCGATGAGGACTGGAGCAGGTGGGGCATCAAAAGCTATGGACCAACACGGAAAATAATCCTGGAAGGGTGGAATAAATCAACTGCAGACGGACCGATAGAAGAGGCCAGCGGTTCCATTGAATTTGTCTGGGCTATCTATCATGTCGAACCTCCAGTTGTGCAGAATGCAGGCACACTATGGATAAAGTTTGGGCGCAGCTAGAGTCTGAAGATAAAGAATGGCCAACGCGATAAAATCAATGATTTATGGCATATTGCCTGTCCTATTTGTTTTAGCAGCTATAGGTATGCTAAGCGTGCCTGATCTTAAAGGGATGATCACAAGTGATGGCAGCTATAAGTCACCGTCATCCGATAGCAGTTATGAATCACCTGCCGCAGGACCAGGCTACATCGCCCCTGAATCAGACAAGGGTTATAAATCACCTACCGCCGGATCAGGATATATTCCCCCAAAAATAGATAATTGGACTCGTCCCACGACGGGATCTGGCTTCCAAAGGCCCAATAGCAGGGACTATAAACTTGAAAACGCGACTAATCCACTTGATGCGGATCAGGCAATTGTTAATCAAACGATAGACGAGAATCAAACTCTTGCCGCAAACCAGACTATCCGGCTTAATCAAACCGTTCTCAACCAGACTCTTGCCGCAAACCAAAGCATTTACCCTACGAATCTGACGAATCAGCCCATTGTCCCTGACAATGACACTGAAAACAAGGAAGATTTCCTTCCCCAATGGAAGTTTGTGGGGAAATGGCGTGCCATCACCGTATTGGTCTCATACGCTGACGGGGAATGGGAATATGTTGATCCGCCAACAGACCTTCTGGATGTGAAAAATGAGCATGAGTGGGAGATGGGGGCGCAGAAAGGAACATGGCAAGTGCAAAAGATAGAAGAAACAGATTGGCAAAGATGGCAAGTCAGGAAATACGCTCCCACCACCAAACTTGTTTTTGGTGAGCCAGACGGCAGCACAACTGATGGACCTTTAGAATCCGACGGAATATGGATTATATATAATTCGGACAATGGCGATGGAAAGGGGATGCGGAATATCCAAGCTCAGTTCAGGAGAGCTATCGTCCAGTCAGACTATCTTTTCACCGTGGACAAGATAGGGGCTGGGCTGGTGAGGTCGCTTGACAAGAAAATCGACTGTGGACCGGTCTGTTTAAAGAATTATAAGGTTGATCAGATGGTTACACTGGTGGCAACACCTGATGATGGATGGACATTCTCAAAATGGTCTGGGAACTGTATCGGAACTAGCAATGTCTGCAGGGTAGTGGTCCAAGGGCCTACAGTGGCCGCCGCGGAATTCAAAGGTTCATGCAGGGATGATACGGGCTGTCCGCAGGACCAGGCTTGCGTAGACTCAAACTGCGTGCAGATAGAATGCAAATGCGGCACGGTCAAGGAGCATACCTGTAAAAAATATGAATGCTGCTTTGACAGCGATTGCGGTGGAGGAAATAAGTGCGACATCAAAGCTAGAAAATGCGTCGCCGCATCATCCTGCAAGGCGATAAAACTAAATGGGGACTCTGCTAAGAAGCATGACCTTGTGTTTGTCGGGGCAGATTTCAAGGATTATGATGATCTTGAAAAGGCAGCAAAGATCCTATTGGATTATGAAGGTAATTTTCAAACCAGACTGGGGGTTTTTAGTCTCACCCCCTTCAAGGAAAATCTAGGCAAATTCAATTTCTGGATGGTGCTGGCGCCGGACTATCCTCATTATGAGGTTGAATCGCCTATCAAAGGTGTGGGTCCTGACACGATCTATCTGCCTGATGAGGCATATTATGAATCTTTTGTCCAAAACTGCGAAAGGGACACTGTTGTCGTCATCTCCCCTTATCTGTTCAGATCCTTTGCTAAGTTTCCTACGACAGGAGGAAGCGGGGGGCTAGTCTATCTGTCACTACAAAATCCTCTGAAAGGTCCAGAATATCTAGGCAGGAGTCTAGCGCACGAATTAGGGCATGCGATCGGGGGGCTGGCAGACGAATATGTCGAATATGGCTCTAGTGACTTGACTCAGACAGGAGATTATCCAAATTGCGCGCCTGATTTGAAAGAAGCCCAAAGAAAATGGGGTGATTTAGTGGGAGCGAGAGGGGTGCATTATTATACTGGAATATCCGGGATCGCTGGGACAACTTACTACAAAAGCCTTGAGCCTACATTCCCTGAATTAGGCCTTTTCCCTGATGGCAGTGATTGGGGGGATGGGGGGTGCTCATATGTCCGCAAAAACATCAGGCCGACACAGAATTCCATAATGAAATCAAATTACGATCTTGAGAATGATTTTGGCCCAGTGAACGAAAGGGTATTGAATGAGAAATTCATTGGGTATGATCGACAGGACCAACAAGTTCTTGAGCCGATGGGAGTGAGGGGAAGAAGATTCATAGAAGATCGAGGTTAGACTCGAAGGAAAATGAGATGAAACAATGATGAGGGAACATAAATGAAAAAGTTGATACTATTAGTCATTTCGCTTGCATTGCTCACGTCCGTGTCTGCCAACACGTTATCCTACTCGGTTATCCTGCAATACGACTTAGGCAAGTTCTCACTTAGAGGCATCGAACTTGTAGGGGCGGCTTCGCCAAGAGAGACGACCCAAGGAGGGTATGATGCTAAGATAATCTCCTATAACGGCGAAATCCTCTACTCAACATCATTTAATATGGACTTGGAAAGATATTACGCGCTCCCAGTGAGCCGGGGCGCATCGCAAAAATATGCCAGCCAAACCAAGGCTTCGTTGAACTTACTTCTGCCCTACTATCCCAATGCGCAAAGAATAGTGATATCCAAAGGGAAAGATGAGTTGCTGCAGATCGATGTGAGCAGATACGCCGCATGTGATCAAAACGGGATATGTGAGGACTTGGAAACTTTTGAGGTGTGCCCGGGGGATTGCACCTGTGGCAATAAGATATGTGAAGTCACAGAGAGCTATATGTCTTGCTCGTCTGATTGTGTCCCAGAGCAAAAAGGCGATAGCAGCCTGTTTGGGCAAAATGGAGCGATATACTTGATAATCGCTGTTTGCCTTGTCATAGCCGGCTTTATCTCATTGAGGAAGAAGAAGTGAGAAATGTTCAAGAAAGAGATATACTCTCTATTCCGCACACCTCGGATCAGTCTCTGCTTTCAAGCAGTCTTTCCCCTGCCTCTATCATGTTGACAGCGGCATAGGTGCGTGCCCAATAATTCGCCCGAGTCCTAGAGGTATACTTCATCCAGTTCGTGCTCCATCTATGTTCAGGCTGGCAGTATAGATCATTGATGAGCGACCCTATGTGTCTCGGATGCCATCCGCAATGCGTAAGATCTTTGACGAATTTCTTGATGAGGTTTGGCTGCATCAATCGCGGGTTGGGTTTCGCGATCACGCTCCTGCTTTTTTCAGAAAGTGTGTCATCGCATTGTGCGCGATGAAGTGCTTCGCTTGGGAGCAGTTCATCCTTTGAGTCGAAATCTTGCATGAACGCGTACAGCCCGCTTCGTTTGTATTCATCGATTAGCGGGAGAATATTGTCATTCATCACAGGTATGTGCCCGGTGAACTCATTAGCATTGCAGACTGCTTTTTCCCGATCCCACATACAGGATACTAACCAAAAGAGATCCTCGATTCTTGTCAGCTTCTCGCCGTCAAAATGTGTCTTTGTGACGTCGGTGAGCGGATGAGTTCCCATGTTATATCGGTGGACATTCTTGCGATGCAAGGAGTATGGCGATCTCATTATTCTCATGTATGCTGGGTCTGCTTGCCAGGAATTGTCGATGTTCACGCATTTCTCTTCGGTGTCGCAGATGGTGACTGGTATATCCAGCCCCATGAACGATTCTTTGGCTAAAAGAGAGATATAATTCCAAAGACGGCCTATCCCCGAGAACACACTTCCTGCCTCAAATCCGCATGGTTTGTGTCTCTTCAGGTCACTTGGATCATGGAGGTTGTACGCATCGAGCACTTCTTGTTCAAGGTATCCGATGCTTGCTAGCGCAGAATACGCGGGCGTCCCTTTCTGCGCATGGAATAAGATGTGTCCTCCGCTGGGTGTCAAGTCCAGCAGGTATGGCATCTTGTGCTTTTGCATCATCATCTCAAAAAAGTCAGATACTGGTTTGATATGCGCTTCGTGG
Source organism: uncultured Methanosarcinales archaeon (assembly GCA_964359785.1). Taxonomy (GTDB): domain Archaea; phylum Nanobdellota; class Nanobdellia; order Woesearchaeales; family JAGWAF01; genus JACQSU01. The sequence goes on from CAYHWL010000027.1 coordinate 13,010, forward strand.
AAATGCCATTGGCTTCTCTCATCGGCGTATAATTGCATCCCTTCGTGGGATAGGAATATCTCAAAATCAATCGGGGCTAGGATGCTGTTGTCTGCTTCTATGATGGGCAGGTAGACTTCCATCCCGTCGCGTACAGTCAAGTCATAGAGGTGTTCCACGGGCTCTACTGTGACAAGCAGGGATTCAGGATCCCATCCTCTTTTGATGAGCTCTGGGCCATATGCGAGCACTAATGACTCGTGGTCGAAAGCGTTCTGTATTTTCCCAAATACCTTTGTGTAATACTCGTGTTTATCCATTTTCTGTCACCACCTATATTCTAGCCTTTGAAATGTTCAGTGAAAAGTATCGCTGGCCATTTTGCTTTCTCTGATTTTGAGTAGAATCTGTGTATGTCAAGCCCTTTGACGTTGTCATGGTAGACCGCTAGGGTGAGATGCATCATCTCCCACATGCTTACCCCATTGCGCGCACATTCATGGTATGCCACCTCTAGTTTGTCAGGGTCGAGGAGTGGGTGGAATTTCCCGTCGGGGACATCGAGCATCCAGCTGATCCCAGGTACCCTGCGTCTATATTGTTCGTAATTTGTGTTCAAGAGTTCAGAGATGAATTCGGCGCTAAATGACTTATCGATTGGATCCCATAAGTCGCGTTTTATCCTGCTTTGGTTGTAAGCAGATAGTATCCGTTCCATTCCAGTAGTGCTCTCTGGTATCATGCATCCATTTGAGATAAGGTTCCATTGCGCTTTGGATGGATCGCTTCGCGCGCTTATCATGTCTTCGATGCTTCCGAAGAATTCGTTGCCGTCGCGTGATCTTGGCATCCGGATTATCCAGTATGGGCAGTCCTTGTTGTAGACGCTGCCCGGGCTGCCAAAACAGCTCATGTTCACCTGTCGTAATCCTTGTGTCAGATCAAGCGACACTTGGTGAGGCATATTGTCTGTGAATCCTACATGGTCTGTGTGTCCGCGTTTTCTCATGTCATGCCTTATCGCGTCGATGCTGTTCGCCACGACGTATTGGCACAGGCGGAATCCTCCCTGGTATGCCATCTGTGTGAGTATGGGTGTAGGGTTTATGTGTTTCTCGCCTGGTGTGATGGTGACTAGTCTGTCGATGGTCTCTGGTTGCACCCATCCGCCTGCCTGCATGAGCTCCATCATGGCGTTGGTCTGGCGTCCTTCAGAGTAGAGGGGCACGCTTGCCATGACATGGTATCCTTTGCCTGTGACATTCACTGCTGTGCGCACTCCGAATCCTTGCAGAAAACTCTGCACAGTCTTAAGAGCGGGTTCCATCCAGTGGAAGTACCCGACAGGGTCATGGAATATCTGTTTTGGGTTGGCTTTGTCGACTGCCTCGATATCGAAGAATATGAGCGCGCGGGTGGGTTTTTGTTTGAGATATCCCTTGATTATGCCGCGCATCTCAACGTCGGTGTAGTGGAATATCCTATCCACTCCCGCGTCAACATATCCGTCGATAGACTCATTCCAGTCGCGTCTCTTGAAAGCTTCCCGATACATCTCATTTATCGGTTGATGCCTGCTCTTGATAAGTTCAGCGAATTCCGGCCGTCTGCCCCGGAAGTCTACTTCATATTCTGATTTCTGCATGTGTGATTGGTAGAATTCGACTGGTTTTCCGCATCTGCTCTGCCCTTGGTTTCGTACCCACAGGCATGGATCGGCGGAGTTGAGTGACTCGAACCCTCTCTTTGTGGGTAGCACATTTCCCAGGGCTCTGGAG
>CAYHWL010000028.1:0-14753 GCA_964359785.1 uncultured Methanosarcinales archaeon
TTGGCAAATGGGGAAAGGAGTTTGGTTTGGGGCATTGGGCTTTTTTGGGGGAGTTTGTCGAGCTTCAAAAGAAGATAAAAGCTCATGCGAAGAAGGATTCTGGCACAGGAGAGAAGCCAAAGGTCATGCCTGACTATACTTTTATCAAGGATCTTGTGGCTGGCAGGCCGGTCTTTACTCATCCATTGAGGGTGGGAGGGTTCCGTCTGCGGTATGGGAGATGTCGCACATCTGGTTTTTCAGCGCATCCGATCCATCCGGCGACTATGCATGTCTTGAATCAGTATCTTGCGGTAGGTTCGCAGCTTAAGATGGAGCGTCCAGGTAAGGCGACAAGCCTGACTGCTTGCGAATCTATTGAAGGCCCAGTTGTCAAGCTCAAGGATGGCTCCGTTCTTCAACTCAATACCTATGAGGAAGCCAAGCGAGTCTATAAGGAAGTTGAGGAGATTGTTTTTCTTGGCGATATCCTTGTCAATTATGGTGATTTCTTCAATCGTAACCATCTTCTTGTTCCTCCCGGCTATTGTGTTGAATGGTATGTTCAAGAGCTAGAAAAAGCGATTGTGGAGACTTTTGGCGCTCTGGATTGTGAGAAGTTGGCATCTCTTTCCGGTGTTCCATCTATTAAGATCGAGGCTTTCAGGAAAGATTGGTTTGGTGTCAAGTTCACGGCAAAAGAATCAGTCGCATTTTCAAAGGCGGTCCCTGTTCCGCTTTATCCTTATTTCACTTATCATTATAAGACGATCACTCCTGATGAATTGTCCATTTTCGCGTCTTGGATAGTCAAAGGGAATTGGTCTAGGGATGAAGATGGTTACTCTAGATTGGTGGTTCCCTTGCAGGAGAAGCCAAAGCGTGTTGCCGAGATCTTGGGGATATCACATACGGTCTCTGAAGGATTTGTTTTCTTCGGGTTGGATGAGACTATCGCGCTTGCGGCTTGTTTTGATTATCCTAAGAATAAGGATGCGGATTTCTCTGTTCTTTTCGCGGACGCAAAGGATGGCCTAGAGGCTTTGCAGCGTATTTCCCAGGTGAGATTGCGTGATAGGTCCGGTCTTTTTATCGGTGCTAGGATGGGCCGTCCGGAGAAGGCCAAGGAGCGTAAGCTCCCAGGTTCTCCTCAAGTGCTCTTCCCGGTCGGCGCGGAGGGTGGAAAGCTCCATAGTTTTCAAGCTACCTTGAACGCTGGCAAGATCACAAGCGATTTCCCATTGATGTGGTGTGAGAAGTGCGACAAGGAGACTATTTATCGGCTGTGTGAGGTTTGTGATTCTAAGACACAGCAACGTTATTTCTGTCGTTTCTGTCAGGGTGCAAGCGATAAGGTGTGCGCAAAGCATGGTCCTGCTCAACCGTTTAGTCGAAGGCCAATTGAGATAACTCATTATTTCAAGAATGCGTTGAAGCGTTTGAATATGAATGTCTATCCTGACATGATCAAGGGCCTAAAAGGCACTGCTAACAAGATCCATATCGTTGAGCGTTTGGAGAAGGGGATCTTGCGCGCCAAACATGGCGTCCATGTGAATAAGGATGGGACAGTGCGTTATGATATGACCCAGCTTCCAATTACTCATTTCAAGGCAAAGGAGGTCTTCACGCCTATAGAGAAATTGATCACGCTTGGTTATACAGTAGATATCCATGGCAACCCTTTGGTTGATCCGGACCAGGTTCTTGAGATCAAGCCTCAAGATATAATCTTGCCTATGCTGGATCCGCCGTATGAGGGTGTTGATAAAGTCTTTAAGCGTGTTGGTGATTTTATCGATGATTGCCTTGAGAAGCTCTATGGCCTTCCTCGATTCTACAATATCAAACAGCCCTCTGATCTAGCAGGTCATCTGGTCCTGTGTCTTGCTCCTCACACTGCCGCGGGTATCACTGCCAGGATAATTGGATTCTCAAAAGCTCAAGGTTTCTTTGCCCATCCGATTGTGCATGCTGCGCAGAGGAGGGATTGTGATGGTGATGAGTCTTGCGTGACCTTGGTCCTTGATGCTCTCTTGAATTTTAGCAGGTTCTATCTTCCAGCTCATAGGGGATCCACGCAGGACGCCCCTCTTGTTCTTACTAGCCGCCTTGTCCCTGCGGAGGTAGATGACATGGTTTTTGATATGGATACGGTCTGGCGTTACCCTCTTGATTTTTACAATGCCTGTCAGGAATACAAGAATCCTTCTGATGTGAAGATGGAGCAGCTCAAGGACCGCCTTGGAAAGGAGAGCCAGTATGAGGGTTTTGGTTTTACGCATCCTACTAATGATATCAATTGCGCGGTGCCGACTAGCGCATACAAGACTCTTCCAAGTATGGTCGAGAAGCTGCATGGTCAGATGGAGATAGCCAGGAGAGTTCGTGCCGTTGACACGGATGATGTGGCTAAACTCATCATAGAGAAGCACTTCTTAAAAGACACTAAGGGGAACCTCCGTAAGTTTTCGATGCAGGAATTCCGGTGCGTGGAATGTAACGAGAAGTATCGTCGGCCTCCTCTTATGGGCAGATGTCCTAAATGCAAGGGTAAGATCCTTTTCACGATTAGCGAGGGCAGTGTCGTGAAGTATCTTGGGCCTACTATTGCGTTGGCAAGAGATTATGCCGTTTCAGAATATTTGAGGCAGTCTATCGATCTTCTGCAGAGGAAAGTTGAGGGGGTGTTTGGGAAGGACAAGGAGCGGCAGGAAGGTCTTGCGGCTTTTATGGGGATTCCAGCAAAAGACGAGCCGATAGCGATCCCGATTGAAGCGGATGAGGAGGACTCTGGGGATATTCCTGAATAAAAAGTCTCATATCACCGACTTGACCATCTTTTTATGTCCGCATGCTTGGCAGCGCAGATAGCTCACTTCACCTTCTTTGGTGATGTTGGTGTCTGGTTTTCCGCATTCTGGGCATAAGACAAATTCTTCGGCGTATTGTCTGATCTTGTCGTTGATCCTTGATGATGGGATTTTTGTTCCCAAGAATAGTAGTGAGCCTCGCATGACTCCTGGCGTGGCGAGCTCCTTTAGCAGGTATTTTAAGATATGTTCTACTGGCCTGCGTAGTGTTTCGGCGATCTTTTGGAAGTTTCCAACTATGGTCTTGTTCCCTTCCAGGTGTCCTGTGACCTTTGGTATCTCGAAACGTTCTTTCTCAAATACGCTTTCGGGTAGTTTGCTTCTTGCCCGTGCGAGTAGTTCTCCATAATCCATACTGGTGGTTCCACTGGGGTCACTTATAAACTTTCGTCTTCAAAATAGTGGGATTCTAGCATCTAAAACTTAATAAACGCAGGATTTGCCTTATAACTATGGTTTTAGAATCTTTGATGAGTCCCGCCCAGGCAGAGAGAAAGCCATGGGATCTGTTGATTTTGGGATTTGTCTATGCGTCTGTGGCTCTCTTCTTGGCCTTATGGGTCTTTGAGGAGTATGCCTCTTTGGTCATGATCTTTCTCACGAGTGTCGGTATCATCCCTCTTTTTTTTAGCACGGTCCAGTATGAGGAGGAGAAGCATCTCACAGTCTCTGGCGAGCGGGATCTTATCCGTGAGCATAGCAAGGCCTTTGTTTTCCTGATGTGTCTCTTCTTGGGCGCGAGTGTAGCTTACGCTTTTTGGTATACAGTCCTGCCAGCGGGTGTGACTGAAGGTCTATATTCAGCGCAGTCGCAGACTATAACTAGCCTCAATCAGAAGGTGACTGGCAATGCCGCTGATGTAGACATCCTGACAAGGATTTTTCTCAATAATGTCAAAGTGATGGTCTTTTGCATCATCTTTAGTTTTGTCTATGGCACTGGTGCGATCTTCATTCTGATGTGGAATGCTTCTGTGATTGGTGTCGCTTTGGGCAATTTTTTCCGGTCGAATATCGCTGAATATGCGGGTGCTGTTGGCATGCAAAAGGCGTCATCTTACTTCTATGTTGTTAGTATGAGTGTCATGCGTTATGCCATCCATGGTATTCCCGAGATCCTGGCCTATATCATAGGGGGCCTTGCAGGCGGAATTATATCTGTAGCCATTATCAGAAAAGATTACAAGACCAATAATTTTGAGAGGATCGTCCTTGATGCGTCAGATCTTATCTTGATTGCCATGGCAGTCCTCTTCGTGGCCGCATTAGTCGAAGTCTATGTGACTCCGGTATTTTTCTATTAGACTCAAAGGCCATCCGTTTATTTTATATAAACTCGAAATAGGTGTATTTCGATGGCCAGGGACAATATCATCCAGTATGTCAAGGGTTACCATACGCAAGGGTATTCTTCTGTGCAGATTAGGGTCGCGCTTCGCAATGGTGGTGTGCAGGATGATGAGATCGAGGAGGCATTGCATGCCGCGGGTATCTCGACGTCTACTTCTCCATTGATCTGGATTTTGGCGGTTCTAGGCGTGTTGGTCGTCATCACGGCTTCCGCCTATTATTTTCTGATGCCAAGTGTCCCCGAGACTCTTTTGGTCAAGATCACACCTGTCTCAAAAACTGTGCAGGCGGGGGGTGTCTTGTCATTTTCCCATGAGTTCATCAGGACAGGGAGTAAGGCGCAAGATGACATTGCAGTCTCATATAGGGTGCAAGATTCAAAAAAATCGGTTATTGCTTCTTTGCAGGAATCTGTCCGTTTGGCGAATAAGGGTTCGGGTGTGTCGTCGATGTCCATTCCGGAAGCATCATCTGCTGGTTCTTACATCCTCTTGGCAGAGGCGAGATCTTCATCTGTCACAGCCAAGTCTTCATTCTCATTCCAGCTCACAGGCAAGCAGAAGGAGCCTGCGAGGTATTGCGTAGCTGGTTGTGATGATTTTAACCAGTGTACTCTTGATGTCTGCAAAGAAGGCAGTTGCTCGCATGAGGCTTTGAGTCCATGCTGTGGGAACAGCATCTGTGAGCAAGGCGAGTCTACTGAATCATGCGCAGAGGATTGTCGATCATCCCAGGATGCAAAGCAAGATAGTATGGCTCTGGTTGCAAGACAGGCCCAGGTGCTTGCGCGTAAATCTGCCACTGATGCGGTCGCCCTCTGCAAGTCTTTGGCCAGGGATTCAGATGAAGATGCGTGTCTTTTGGATGTCGCCAAAATCTCTATGCAGTCAAGTGTTTGCGAGCAGGTCCAGGATCAAAAGGGGAGGGATTCTTGTTTTATGGACTTTGTTGTCAACAAAGATGAGTTTGCCTTGTGTGATAAGATAGTCGATATCTGGCTCAAGAATAGCTGTGTTTCCTATCAAAGATTGAAGAGCGCCTAGATCTTTCCGCTAAGCGCTGTCGCCCCTGCGGCTATGCTCGCCGGAAATGATGCGGCTATGGCGATCCTGGCCACATTATAGACCGTCCCCGCCACAGCATCAAGATTGTATAGATACACCATCATGGTGCTCATGAGTATGGTGACACCATATATCGTGAAGAATCTTTTTGCCCAGAACTGCCCAAATGGTCTTCTTTGTTTCTCATCGACCCGAGAATAGCTGATGTAGTATATCTCAAGTGTCAGGATTAGGCAGGTGCCTATGATTATAGCCGTAAGGTGCCCAAATGACAGAGACAGTGCCAATTGCAAGAGCAACTGGTTGAATAACAGCACGCTAAACAAGGAAGCAGCGAATAGTGCGGTGAACACATCATTGTAGCTGAAGTGTTCTGGTTTGCGGATGAGCAGTTTCTCATATAGCAGGTCTACCTCTTTATGGATGATCTTCAAATCTCTGATGAGATGTTTTGCGCTTCTTCCCACTCTGGCCATTTTAGTAGTACTCCAACACTGAGTCATCGTAGTCTTTGGTAGGTGTTGGTTTAAGTCGGCCTTCTTCTTTGCCGGCGTCATCGATTAGTCTGCTTGCGCTAAGTATCCCTGTGCTTCTCCCAAAATCATCATACATTTCAAGTCTTGGTGTTTCATTCCCAGAGCTCGTCGGTGGGAATGATTGGGAATGGGATTGAACAGGTGTGCTAGGGATTGCTGGAGACGTGTTATCCCCTCCAAAAATGCTCATCAGTCCAGACATAGGGTTCCCGGGAGGCGTCGATGCCTTGCTAGGCAGATTATCCCCAAACATATTCGTATAACCAGAAGATGACGGGTTTCCCCCTTCATCAGCTATCAAGTTGAGCAGTTCAATCGCCTTCTTGATGTGTTTGGGATTGTCTGTTTTGGTGTCTATTGTGATTCTCATACCACAATATGGCCCAAATCACTTTAATAAATGTTATCAATGATCACACAACCCCTTTGTTCTCACCCAAACACCTCCATGTAGTTCTTGAATATGCACAGTGCCGTCTCTTCTTGTGTCATACCTTTGATCTTGGCGATCACTTCAATGCTTTTTGCCACGTTGGCAGGTTCATTCCTTCCAGGTGTTGGCGCAAGCCATGGCGAATCAGTCTCCGTCAATATCCGTGAAAGGTCGACATTCTTGACAAGGGATTGGAATGAGTCTGATCGAACGATATTTGCAGGCACACTGAACTTGTATCCCAGGTCAGCCGCCTCTTTTATCAGGCTTTTCCTGCCTCCAAAGGAATGCAGCACCACTTTTTTGATCGAAGAGTTTTTCAGCATCGAGAAGCACTCGGATTCTGCTTTGCGTGTGTGCACGACAATAGGGAGTCCTATCTTTTCGACAAAGGATATTATCTTCTCAAAGTTCTCCTTTTGTTCATTGTGATGTTCTGCGTCCCAGTGGAAGTCCATTCCTACCTCACCTATCCCTACAATTTTATCCGTATTCTTCCGTATGAATTCAAATTGCGCGTCCAGATCTATTTTCCCTTCATGTTTTGCGAGTCCAGTTCCATCTGCGGGTAGTCCTACGGCATCGATTGGGAAGATTCCAAGGGTGCATTTTAGGATGTCAGGATATCTTTTGCATAAGTCCAGGACCTCAATATTGGTGGCTGGGTTGACTCCAGATACGACAATAGCCTTTAGCCCCGCTTCCCTGGCGCGAGTGATGACTGCGTCCAGATCATTGGCAAAATCCGCGTGTTCAAGATGGCAGTGCACATCGACTAGTTTTAGCTCCATGTTGAACAAAAACATTCCCCCCTATTTATTTATCTTTGGCAAAAGTGGCGGCTACAATCAAGGGAAATAGTATTGTCGCGTCTCCGAACACTTTCACCGTCTTGGAATCAGGCAGTAGTTTCCCCCATGACACAGCCTCATCAGGTCTGGCTCCTGCGTCTGATCCGTCGAACTCCTGTGAAGTATTGATATACACAGCATAATCCGCTCCATTACGCAGCATATTAGAATTCAAGATGTGATGCTTCACAAGTCCAGCTCCTAGGATTATCAGTCCGGTTTTTTTGGCATCAAGTGTGAAGTCATTGAGTCTCTTCTGGTCAGCCACGATGTCGCATGCGAAATCAGGATGTTTGAATGTGAAGAAATACATCATGTCGCCTATCGACCCATCCTGTATTGCAGGACAAAACACGGGTATCTTGTTCTTGTTCGCCCAATAATATATCGATTCAGGATTGTCGATCTTCTCGCCAAGTTTCCATATCATCTCGCTGGCAGAAACGATCTTTCCAGTCTTTTTCTGTGCAGCATAGAATTCCTCAAGTATTGGTCGAAAGAAATCCTCGAAGTCGCAGTATCTCTTGTTTGGCACTAGGATATTCCCGATGCGATTGATTCCCTTCTCGCGTAGCATCACTCCAGGAAGCGAGAACTCTCCAAGGATAAAGGGGCCTAAGCACTTGATGATATCCTCTTCTACTCCGCCTGCGGTCGTGACGACCACGTCTACCATCTTATGTTTCACAAGGTACCTAAACACATCTCGGAGCCCAGAACTCACCATATTGGAAGTATAGCCCAAGTATATGGCGCATTTCGCCTTCCTCATCTCCTTGATGACCTCTATAGCGCGGGCAAGCTCGCTTGCTTGATGTCCCGTAGTATAGAGGCTAGAGATCAACCTGTCAAAATCTACTCCCAAATCAAAGTCATACCCTTTGACAGCCATTCCCTCGACTTCAGTTGAGGCATGCATCGTGTGTTCTCTGGCCTTGGCTAGTTCCTTATCCATATGCCCAAGCATTGCCCGTGCTTTAAAAAGGGTTCGTCGCTAACTTTATAGGCGCGCCAAAAATCCGCCCAGTCATGTCGACTTATGATTTTTCCAAAGGGTGCAAGGCTTGCGGCGGATGGTGCTGCCAAGGCGAGAATCCTTTTACCGACGAAAATGAGGCGTGTTTTTTAGGGCTTGGATCTCTCACCTCAAAAGAGGACGGATCCTGCATTCTCCAAGATCGGCAAGGGGCTTGTGCGCAGTACTCTTTGCGTCCATTCGAATGTCGTATTTTCCCTCTTGATGTCAAGCTGATAGGCGGCCGTTATCATTGGATAGTCTGGGACATCTGTCCTTTGGTCCCTCTCTTGGATATAGAAGGTTTAGTTGAAGAGTTCGAGCATTCTCTTCTGCCTGCATATCCAGATGACTATATCCAAAGATATGTCGATTATCATAAGACCGATCAGCCGCCAAAGTATGCCTCCCTTGAGTATAGGGTCCTGTCTCCCGTCGAGCTGGGGCAACCTAGATAAACACCAGTCCATAGGTCTTTGTCATGCGTTACCCTCCTGCACTCAAAGTAGGGAGCCATATAGGTATCGTGGCTCCGTCGGACCAGTTTCCTAAAGGCCGGCTCATGAGGACTGCCCATGTCCTTGCCAAGGCGGGTTTTATCGTGCATTATAGTAAACATCTCTTCGAGAAGCATGGGTTCCTCCCAGGCACCGACTCCGAGAGGGCGCATGATATCAATAGTATGTTTGGGGATCCTAAAGTGGAAGCCATCCTCTGTGCCTATGGGGGCTCAAATGCGAATCGGCTTCTTCCTCTTATCGACTATGACTTGATAAAACGTCATCCTAAGATGCTCATGGGTATGAGTGATATCTCCACTCTCTTAAATGCTATTCATGCTAAGACTGGAGTCGTCACCTATCACTCGCCTACTGCCTGCTCTCTTTTTCCTTATCTCACCAAGAAGAAAAGGGTTCATTTCCAGAAGATAGAGGATTACAATGTCGCCCATTTTTTCGACGCTATCTACGGTAAGATGCCAAAGCCGTTTGTGATTGATGCTTCGATGTGTTCACAAGTGCTAAAACCAGGGAATGTCAAAGGTCATATCTTGGGAGGAGACCTTGAAGCCGTCCATAACCTTCTGGCGGCGGGTGTGAAACTGCCCTGGAAGGATTCCTTGTTTTTTTGGGAGGAGGTGGAGGAGTCTCCTTGGGAGATAGGTCGTATGCTCATGAATTACAAGATGGCGGGTGTTTTCGATAAGATCAAGGGTATGGTTGTGGGCACGCTTTGGGATTGTGAGAGCAAGGATGCGACTAGAAGGAATATGGATGTCCAGACCGTCATCTACGATCTCACGAAGGAATATGATTTCCCTATACTCTTTGGCGCCCCATTTGGCCATCATTGCAAAAACATCATATTCCCGGTGGGCGGGAAGGGCGAGATGCGTTCAGAAGATTTATAAATGGACTTTTTTCTCTCCATCTATTATCAACCAACGTGGGGGATCTAACATGATAGTAGGATTCAATTTTACAAAGATGCTTGTCGAGCGCAGGGAAGGCGCGCCAGGCAAGGTCTCAGTGAATAACAATGTCGCTATTAAGGCTGTGGATAAGCTTCCTTTGCAGTTTGGCAAGAAGACCGAGGAAGGCGTCCGTATGACTTTCGAGTTCCAGGCCAAATATGAGCCTAACATGGGCGAGATCTTCTTTGAGGGTTATGTGGTATGGATCGATAGCAAGGATGCTATGGAAGCCATGATCAAACAGTGGGCAAAGGACAAGAAGCTTGACAAGCCTATCATGAATGTCGTGCTAAACAACATCTTGGCCAAATGCAACGTGCAGGCCATCTGTATGTCAAGAGATATCGGACTGCCTCCTACTATCCCTATGCCTAGGGTCCAGGTGGAAGAGTCTCCGGCTCCAAAGAAGAAGTGAGTCTTTTTTCTTCCTTTTTCTCTTCTTATACCTTGATTTTCTCCTCTATTATACCAATTGATAACCCTTAAATATCAACCGTCTTTCGCCATTCCTTATGGATGACTCTAAACCTTCTGATAAGCAGGTCAAGCTCAAGGTGGCCGAAGCTATTCAAGATGATGTCAATAAGGGCATCGTGCGTCTTGATAGTGGTTTTATGAAAGAGCTTGAGATCCGTGTAGGGGATATTGTGGAGATCAAAGGGGGCGGAACTACTGTTGGTATGGTGGATCGCGCGTATCCCGGTGATATCGGACTAAACATCATTCGTATGGATGGGATAACTAGGCGTAATGCCAAGACTAGCATTTCTGATCAGGTCATCATCAAAAAAGCTGACGTGAAGGAGGCTAAGAAGGTGACAATCGCGCCTGCAAGGGCGGGTATAACAATCAGGGCATCACCGGTCATCTTCAAGCAAGGTCTTTTAGGGCGTGCGGTAGTCAAGGGTGATATAGTGAGTCTGGGTGGCACCAGGCGTAGGCGTTCTGCCATGTCAAGCTCTCCTATCTTTGAGGATGTCTTTGGTATGCTAAATGAGGACCTCTTTAGTTACGGTTTTGGCGATATCAAATTCATTGTCGCAAGCGTCATGCCAAAACAGGCTGTGATTATTGGCGAATCCACTGAAGTCACATTCAATCCTGAACCTGTGGAAGAAGCCCAAGAGAGCGCACATGTCCTGGAAGTCTCATATGAGGATATTGGAGGGCTCTCTGATGAGATCAAGAAGATCCGTGAGATGGTCGAGCTTCCGCTTAAGCATCCTGAGATCTTTGAGCGTCTTGGTGTGGAGCCTCCAAAAGGTGTCCTCTTGCATGGTCCTCCAGGGACAGGTAAGACGATGCTTGCCAAGGCTGTCGCAAATGAGACCAATTCCCATTTCCTTGTGATCAATGGCCCTGAGATAATGAGCAAGTTCTATGGTCAGAGTGAAGAGAACCTTCGTAAGAAATTCGAGGATGCTGAAAAGCATGCTCCCGCTATCATTTTTATCGATGAGATAGATGCCATCGCGACAAAGCGTGAAGAGACAAAAGGGGAAGTCGAGCGTCGTGTTGTGGCCCAGCTCCTTGCTTTGATGGACGGCCTAAAATCCAGGGGCAAAGTAGTTGTCATCGCGGCGACCAATGTCCCAAACACCCTGGATCCAGCGATCCGCAGGCCCGGTCGCTTCGACCGTGAATTGGAGATAGGCGTCCCATCTGTGGAGGGCCGTCATGATATCCTCAAGATCCATACCCGGAATATGCCACTGAAAAAAGATGTTGTGCTCTTGGATCTTGCGCGTGTGACCCATGGTTTTGTGGGCGCAGACCTCCAATCGCTGGCCAAGGAGGCCGCTATGGTCGTCCTAAGAAAGATCCTTCCTGATCTAAAATATGATTCCGAAGAAGCCATTCCAGAGGAAGTCCTCAAGAAGCTTGAGATTGGCATCGCTGATTTTAGGGAAGCGCTCAAGTTTGTCCGTCCTTCTGCTATGAGGGAAGTCCTAGTAGAGATTCCTAACATTAAGTGGGATGATGTTGGCGGTCTTGAGGATGTGAAGCAGAATCTCAAAGAGGCTGTCGAGTGGCCTCTTAAGCATCCAGAAGCGTTTAAGCGTCTTGGTGTCCGTCCTCCAAGGGGTATCTTGATGTATGGTCCGCCCGGCACTGGGAAGACTTTGCTGGCAAAGGCGGTCTCAAATGAGTCAGAGGCTAATTTCATTTTGGTGAATGGTCCTTCTCTTCTCTCAAAATGGGTGGGGGAGTCCGAAAAAGCTGTGAGAAAGATATTTGAGAAAGCCAGGCAGACATCACCTACGATAATTTTCTTTGATGAGATAGACTCCTTGACTCCAAGAAGGGGCGCAAGCCATGATTCTCAAGTGACAGAGCGTGTGGTGAACCAGCTTCTAAGTGAGATGGATGGTCTAGAAGAACTAAGGGATGTGATTGTCATTGGAGCGACAAACCGTCCTGACATGATTGACACAGCGCTTCTAAGGCCCGGACGATTCGATCGTATCATCCTTGTCCCCAGCCCTGATGAAGTGTCTAGAGAGGAGATTCTCAAGGTCCACACAAAGAATATCCCTATCGAAGGGATCGACATCAAAGAGCTCTCTAAACGCCTAGAAGGCTATTCAGGCGCTGATATTGAGGCGGTCTGCCGAGAGGCGGCTATCAAATCCTTAAGGAATGACATAAAGGCTAAGGTAGTCACAAAGGACGATTTCGAGGACGCTCTTAAGCGTGTCCCTCCTTCGATCACCAAAGACATCGAGAGATCCTATGAGAAGCTCCAATCAAAATTCTCCCAAGCAAGGGCAAAGCAGATGGAAGAGGAGAAACCTGCGTACTTTGGTTGAAAAAAATAAAATATGAGAAAATTTTTAGTTCTGTCCTGGAAGTCCAGCTAGTAATGCGTCGAAGTCCTGGAATTTCACATCTGCTGGTGGGAGGAGTATAGATTCAGCGAATGAGTCTCTCGAACATCTGACATCCTGTCCGCCTTTGACCAATTCTTCCTTTGTCTGGACTGGTTGTCCGCTGGCTTGTGGTGAATCTTTCTTCACCGTCATTTTTATGCCATACTCTACTCCTTCCTGTGTTCCCCAGACATAGTACATGACATTATCAAAGATGGTGTGTACTGCGGCCTTCCCTGTGGCGCCATCGAATCTGAACTTGTCGCCTTTGACATACATGACGCCATCGATCGTCTCACCGTTCTGTTCGCCTTTGTAGGTGCATTTCACTTTCTGTCCTAGTGCGAATGCGCTTGCAAGATCCGCTATCGGCGCTCCTTGCGCGTTTTCGCTTTGTGCTGGTGTAGGCGGCGGTAATGGAGCTGTGCTCTCCTCTGGCGTGATCTGCTCCCGTGTCTCAACCACAGGTTCAGTCTGCTGTACAGCGCACGATACCAAGATCAGTGACATCGCAAATATAGCGATCATTTGGATTGTTTTCATGTGGGGAGTCTCTACGCGCTACAATTTAAATCTCTCTGTAATCGAGTGCATCAACCTAAGCTGTTCATTGATAAATGGGGATAGCCGGATTCCAAGAATCTAAGAAGATTCTTGGTGCTGATGACCTCAGTCATCATGCACGAACCGGAGGTTCGAATCCTATTCTGTGTTATGGGGATAGCCGGATTCGAACCGGCGATCACCTGGTCCCGAACCAGATATCATACCAAGCTAGACCATATCCCCTGTTTGCCCAAAGGACAGATAGCCACATTATAAAATTATGTGTGATTGTTATATCTCATCATCGAAACGCCTATAAACCCACATGAATTCCCCCCTCTTATGTCAAGGATCAATGGTCGTTTTGAGGAATTGGTGGTGTCAGAGTCCGATGATGGCAGATTGAGCTTCGCAATCGAGGGCGAACTTCAAGGCGGTTCTCCATCCATAGAGCTTCTTTTCAATTCAGCAGAACAGGTCCAGCAAGCTTATCCTCTGATACAGTCTCTTCGCGAGATTGGGGGACATGGCAGTGTGAAAGTCTATACTCCCGCTCATCCTCCAGATTTTGAGTTGGTGGGTTGGCCTGGGACTGCGCATTGGCCTATTATTTATCTGAATAAGCCTTCAAAGCTTTTCAATGGCAAATGTGCGATCAGGTCGTATTCTGGAAGACATGGTGATTTGGGCTTGATGGTCAGGGAGATTGAGGATACTTATAGGGATTTGGTGAATGTTTACAAATCGAACAGATCAGAATAGCCCTTCTTCTATTTTTTTCATTAGCAATATAAAAATAAAAAAGAAATCTAGAATATCCTTTTCCATATTTTCCACAGGATGGCCACAACAATTAATCCGATTACCCATGGGAGCAATCCAGATGTCGTATAGAGCAATCCATTTAGGCTCTCTACAAACGTGTTTAACAAGTCTCCCATCTTTGCAAGCTGTGTGGTCGCATAGCTTGGCGTCTCTTCGCGTAATGTAAGTTGCAGTGTGGCGTAATTGACGCGTTCATCATTGTTCTTGTTGCTATCCTCTAGATATTTTATCTTTCTCTCTTGATCGTAGATGAAGTTCTCAAGACGTAGTCTCTCATCAAGTGAAGCGTTCCCGACATATAGTTTGTTGATCCGGTCAAGCCTTCCCTTCTCGACTTCGATCTCTATTTGCGTGTTGACATACGTCTCTGTGATATCCGCCGCGTTCGCGCTAAATGATTCTACCTTGCCTATCTTTTTTAGTTCGAGGACGGTATATTCATAGGCATCGCTAGGCACCTTGAAGGTATAGGATCCATATACTGTGTCTGTTGAGTCTGTGGTATACACGTTTTGGTTGATAACAATCCCTTTTTGTGCGCTCACAATTGACAGTGCCTTGGCTTGGTTGGCATCGAATGTCCCTTGTGGCACGACGGTGGTCATTGAGCCGGTCATCGCCACTTTTCTCTCTTGGATTTCCAGTGCGTTTCCAGATCCACCATATGGAGGTATGCTTCTCAAACTCGATGGCGCGCTTGCCATTTCATAGCTGGGTATTCCTTTAGAGTAGGATGGCGCGCTTGCCATCTCATATTCCACATTGTCTCTCATGCTGGCTCCAAGAGGGATTGTTCCGATCTCTCCTCCTTTGATGAGGACTATAAGCACGAGGGCGATGACGATTAACAGCCAATTATCCTTTAGTTTTTTTACTTGGTCTTTGATTGCCATAAGAAATTTAAGATCTTTGTCTTTAAGCCCTTTTCTATTCCTTC
>CAYHWL010000029.1:0-14662 GCA_964359785.1 uncultured Methanosarcinales archaeon
TATCAAATAGAGAATCTAGCTGCCACCTGCTAATGGGCCCTACCGGAATCGAACCGGTGACCTTCTCCGTGTAAGGGAGACGTTATAGCCGCTAAACCAAGGGCCCGTCTTGTCTATGTTGGGCTCATATTGCGTTATAGCCGCTAAACCATGGGCCCAAGCACAGCCAATTTGGGACCGTCATAAAAACTTGTCGTTTTATTATCTCTGAAGGAATCGTTAATCTTCCAAGATATCAAATCTATCCTCTTTAGTCCAGCGCATGCCTTTTATTGATCCAAACATGGACTTTATGGTTACTTCACCTGCCCAGATCAACCATAGTATTGCCTCATCATATGAATTAAGTCCCTCTCGTTCAATCACCAATTTTAGGAGTTTCACTGTATTGTCAAAGATGAGTAAGGTTGAGGGCATGGAGTTTTGAATGTAATGTGATACAATAAGCTTGCGGTGCTACTAGGTGTTTAAGAAAAAAGGTGGGCCCAGCGAGAATTTCCCCTCAGGACTTGCAGGTCTTGCGGTTTTGAACTCGCGACCTACGGCTCTCCTAAGCTCGTGCTAAAACGATGCCATATAAGACCGTCGCTCTAGGCCAGGCTGAGCTATGGGCCCAACAACGATTGTGATAAATGGTTCGGTTTTAAATGTTATGGGTAAGGCCGGCCGCAAGCTCACCTTTTTATTCTCCACGGACTTCAGGGATATCGGTGAGACCATGTCCAAAACAAGACTTGAGATGATCGTTTATTCTATCCCGTTGAAGTGCTCCGGTTCATGCGGCTTTGATTTTGATGTGCAAGATCCTCCAGAAGGCGTCGAATTGCCCATTGATATTACCCAAAAGATCAGCGTCTGTACACCTTATGGTGGCAGTTCAAGAGAAAAGGCCCGTGTTGTCTGCCCTTATTATTATAATGACACAAACTGGTTTGAGAGACCGCACATCTGCAAATTGTCCAAAGGCGCCTCTCCGGGCCCTTGCAAATACTGCTTTGACCCTAAAAGTCCTGCGACTGACTAAACAATAAACCTTTTATACTGTCTTTTAATCCGTCATTTCTATCGTGCGATGGTAGTCTAGTGGTAGGACACTACCCTGCCACGGTGGAAACCCGGGTTCGAATCCCGGCCATCGCAGTCTTTCTCAAAGAAACATCAAACGTTTGTCGATAAGACTGGATTCGAAAGTCCACAAAAACTGTGGTTTTTAGGAGCCAGACTCGCGTAGACTCGTCTGGCAATCCCATGAGACATGCTCAAGTTTTGGAAATGAATACCGCATTAGGGATATTCCTCAAATCAGAGTCTCCCGTGATTATTTGCGCGTCATGAACCCGCGCAGTCGCAGCAATTATGGAATCTGCCATGGCTAGCTTCTCTTGACTGCTGATTTCTGCGGCGATAACCGCAAGGTCTGCATCAAGGGGTATCTCACAGGTATAATTCTGGATATATGCAACAGCTTGTATAGCCACTTCTTCCCCTAGTTGGGAATTTAGTCGTTTGTACACTTCATAGATGACTATGCTCGGCGTGAAGGTGGTCTTTTTTGCTACATCTTTGATGTAAGCATAAAATTTATCTGCATTCTTGCTGTTGGCGAAGTATTCTATCCATCCGGAGCTATCAATGAGAATATTCATGGTCTGTCACTTTTCTCACGTATGCCTTCCCAGGTGGCTCCAGGGGCTATCCCCCTTCCTTTGGAAATTGGGCCTACGGGTACAAGATGAATATGCCCCCCTTTCTCCATGACGACAAGTTTCTCTCCTGGTTCGATATGAAGATCTTCTCTGACAAAACGGGGTATCACAATCTGATATTTGCTCGATACTGTCACAGTCTCCATAACCCACTCATATTATCGATATATTTAATGCTTTCTATCTTGATATCGATTAAATAATCACTTTCAAAATCGTTCCCCTATTCCAAATGCGTTTGAGCTGACTGGGTTCACTTGTAAGCAACATTTAAAAACGGCGTGTAACTCGCGAAGTGTAAAGGTCCTGTAGTGTAGTCCGGCCAATCATGCGAGGCTTTCGACCTTGCGACCCGGGTTCGAATCCCGGCGGGACCAGCTTTTTCTATTCACCAATTGATTTTACCCTCGAGACACTCATCTACTAAGCTGGTCCCGCCGGCATCTTGATCGCAATCAAGCTATGTCGGCGGAACCTATGTAATCCGCCGGTAACTTGATCATAAATAGTGTCTGCAGACTTTACTAGATGCTCACAAATCATTCATGACTCGATATTCCAACATCTTTTGTTCCCTTTCCTCGATCTGTCTTCTATCTTCGGATAATATATACTTCAGACTGCTAGATTTCACGTCTGAGTAGACTCCAAGATGCTTTCGGGCGTAGCAGACAAGCAGTCCACATAGTCCTCCAAGACCTATCGCGCTAAGGATATATAGCCCTTGATTTGGTCCATCTGTGAGGTAGAGGGCAAAACCGACTCCCCCAATAATAGATAACAAAGTTATCTCTGCGTTGCCATTTTGCGTTCGCTCTTCTACTCCTCCACACCCATATCTTGAGCAAGCCGGAAAATACTCATGGCAATCCTGATGCTTTGGCGCGCAACACCTAGGACATACGACACCACCTTCGACCTCATTATTGCAGACCATACAGATAGCCATCTCAAAGGAAGATATACGCCCATATTTAACGGTTTATGATAGAACCGTAATATTGCATGAGTCGACTCCCTATTTCTTCCAAGGCAGGATTGTGCCTATTTTCGTTATAGCTCCTTTGACAGATCGTCCACATATACTTTGAGAACCTGATTCCTCTCACAAGCATGGTCTCGTAAGCAAGATCTTCCGGCGACAGTTCTCGATGCGAGTTGATAAGCAATTCCGCATTGTTTATTTCGCAAGATGCTTCAAGACCATAGAATCTATTGCGATAGTCCCACGCAAAAAATATTGTGTCCTCCGCGCTATCACAGAGGTTATGACAGTGTTTAGGGACATAGACGCCCATCGTGGGGAGTCTTTTGATATTCATCCCGATTCCTTTATCCCCTGTGTCCTTGGTCTTTTTTACACCCAATCTTTTGATTGTGGCGAGCCTGTTTTTGGACTTTATTATTCGTCGAAACACTTCATGATGGAGCACAGCCTCGACTCCATAAGTGAGGATATCACTGGCAAACGACATGTCTGCTGTGACTATGGAGCTATCCACCCTATCAAGATCCCGCACGACCGCGTCTATTCCATCCATACCGTCTGTTAGTTCCCGCTGGTTTTAAACTTTCAGACAATAAGCTTTATATAATGCCCAAAAAACCCTTTATGCTATGAAGAGAAGCTCCCGTCGCTGGAAGAAGAAACGCCAGATGAGATGGAAATGGCAAAGGAAACGCATGCGCAAAGAAAAGCGCAAACGTAAGATGGCGGCCAAGGGACGCTGAATCTGATTCTTTTTATTCCTTTATTGCTTCATTCTGTTTTATGGCATGATTTCAAACTTCTGATTCCAAACATATAAATACTCTTTAGTATAGGTTTTTGTATACTTAAGAGGTGACAAACATGAAGCTTCAAACATTGTTTTTGCTGGCTGTATTGACGATTGGACTATGCGTCCCATTGACGGAAGCCAAGTCCATGAAGTATGTCCGTGCAGCGGCAATGTCGACAAAGGTCAAAACTATTATGCAGAGCGGTCCAATCAACCCTTATGCGATAACGATCAAGAGCAGATCCATGCCAGTAGGCGCTGTAGGTGTGAAAGGAACAGTCAAAAACGACGTCAAAGTCGGTTCTGACCCGTATGCCGCGCCTAAAAAGAATGAGCGTCCAAATAGGAATTATGTACGGCCTCCAGTCGTGAAGCTTGTTAATGTCAATAACAGGTTAGGCGACAAATTCGCCAAGAGATGATTTTTGATTTCTTTTTTCCTGTTATTTTCTTGATAACATATTTATACCCTATATATGATTGAAATGCCATGAGAAAAGTCCTAATTGCCATCTTGATGGTTGTGTTGATGTCATTGCCCGTTCTTGCTGATAACCTTTACGAGCGTCCAAGAGTGCGGACAGTGATGGACAATCCATTGATACAAGGTGGCTCGACGCCTGTTGAATCGTCTGCAGGCTCACTGCTCAATCCGAGTGAAAGTTCACCTAACTCTGATGCGTTTGGGGTCAGGAAAGGTCAAGTGACTGCTTCGACAGGCACCAGGCTCATCACCCAAAAACAAGGCAGGTCACTGATTGCTCCTGCCAAGAACGCCCGTTCCCCAAAGCCTGTTGAGTCTAAAGCTGTTATCCTGCCTGATTTCAAACCGACTGACACCAAGGCCATCATCGACCCTTCATTCAGACCCGGCGAAAAAAAGGCAATCATCGACCCACTATTCAGACCGACTGACACAAAGGCCATGATTGATCCTTCATTTAGGCCCACGTCATCAAGGGCGACTGGTGCGGTTGCATCACTAATCGACCCATCATTCAAGCCTGCTAGGTCAAAAACGATTGTGGATCCATCATTCAAGCCCGGCGAGAAGAAAGAGATAATAGACCCGTCATTTAAACCAACAGAAAACAAAGCCATAATCGACCCAACATACAGACCTAGAAAGCAAGCTATCATCGATCCTTCATTTAGGCCCACGTCATCAAGGGCGACTGGTGCGGTTGCATCAATAATCGACCCATCATTCAAGCCCGGCGAGAAGAAAGAGATAATAGACCCAGCATTTAAACCAACAGAAAACAAAGCCATAATCGACCCAACATACAGACCTAGAAAGCAAGCTATCATCGACCCTTCATTTAAACCAGTAAAGACATCTGCTAAACCGATTAAGACCACAAGCGTGTCTGTTCCTTTGAGGACAGCGTCAAGGACATCAGCGATCACAGGCGCTGCTATTGCTGTCCCGCAGAAATCCGATATGCTAGGATCACAATCAAGGGCAAAGTACAATGCGAAAGCCCAGACATTCACGGGCACATGGTCAGGCTCTCAAGCGCCTTGGGATCCACATGTCGGAAAGAAGGTCAGATCAATAGACTTAGTGAGTAAGTGAATTCTATATTTTTGTTTTTTGATGCTGGCTAGGCTTAGCCATACACATCGAGGTCTACACCACAGGATACAATAGAGGAGGATTATAGAGTAGTTCATCCAACCCGCACACAGAGAAAGGCAAAGATAGACACCAATCATGATTCCACCAGGTTCAAATCCAGTGAGAAGCTAAGGAATGCCTGGGCTAAAGATGATGTGATTTACGCGGAATACTCACTCGAGAAAGTGTGCCAGTTGGTAGTTTGGGATTCAAAAAAAGAAGAATAAAGATAGAATCAAGCGATGCTCCCCTTTGGCACGAACCTGCCATCAGAGAGCGCTTCCCATCCTCTCCATTTACACTCTACGGAAGTTGTGGTGCCATCAACATCGCATCGTGCTGTGGAGCCGCATGCTACCGCTCCGCAGACGCTATTGCACACATATCTCTCCGAGGTTACAGTTATTTTAGGCATGGTGACAGGTCTGCATGTGCATCCCTGGGTCAAAGAATTCTTGCCCCAATCAATCGTAAAAGATGCCGCACAGACCGCATTTGCATCTGCGTAATCAACGATTTGGCTTGTCCAGTCTATCTTTTGGTGGGTCATGCCCCTCGCTTGACAGATCTGGTCGCAGGATTGTTTTGTTGTGCTTCCGCCTGCGGCGCTGACACCTGACGCTTCAAGTTTCTTCACTCCGCTCCCACATGCGCTCTTTTCATTTTCGATAGCGCCTCTTGCGCTCTCGGTGACGCCCATGTTGGCCAAGGTCTCGACAGTCATATTGGGATAGTTTGTCACACTTATGCCGTATTTGGCCAGAAGCGAAGAATATCGCTCGCATGGCCCAAGACTGGTGGCTGGTGCGGCGATAATTTCTTCAGATCCTGCATTTCCGCTGGACACGAGCACTTTGGTGCTCTCACGGCACTTCTTCATGCATTCCTCAAGTCTGCCTTTTAGTGTATTATAGCTTCCAGTTGAACTCACGTTATTACGGACTGCGCTCTCGCCTATGACCTCCGTTGGAGGATTCAAGATTTGCTCTTCAGCCAGTGTCAATTTCTTGTTGACATCTTCAAGGTCCTGCAATGCGAGGTCACATGCAAAGCATTCAGTGGAGACCGCGGCTGTGATATTTGAGATATACTGGCTTCTTTCTGATCTGGCCGCCGCAAATGATACTTTGGCGCCTTTAGATCCTGTTTGTTTTTCCGTTGGCGCACCGCCTGATCCCTCATCAGGTGTTATCCCATCGATACTGATGCCGACGGTCTTTTTCTCGCTTGTGTTGGCCGCGGATGGAGTCCCTCCACAGCCGGTTGCGATCAGGATAAGAAACAATGTGACTATCATCTTGTGTTGCATGGTTATCGCCTCAAGGCAAAAAACCACGAACTTATATAAAAATCCGATGGATGCAAAGCACAGTGTCTATTATATCCATTCCCATGTGTCTTAATGGATAGATACTACCCACCCCAATAATCCTTATTTATGCGCTACATCTCAAGAACCAAAAAGAGGTGAAGACGAAATGCAAAAAGGTATCATTACTTTTACGAAAGGCGTCATGGGTTCAGGCAAATCGCTTTGGTTGATAAATGAGGTCGTCAAAAAACAATATGCAGATTATGCGACATTGACTTTCGTGCCGAAGATAATACATAAACCCGGCTTTGTCTACTCGAGATTTGGGCAGAATCAATGCAAAGAAGGCGGATCTGATCTGGAGGACAGACTCCAAGGCGTCTCTATTCCAGCATTAACTATCAAGGACTCGAAGCAGTTCCGTCAATATATCGATGGGCATCTGCAAAAGATACGAGAGGCTGAAAAGACTTTGGGTTTTAGGAGAGGGCAATATCGTCTCCTGATATCTATCGATGAGGTGCAATTCTTGGATTCTGGTATCGTAAAACAAGTCCAGTATTGCCAAAATGAAGGCATCGATGTGAACCTGACCGGCCTTGTTTTGAACTATAGAGGGGACCCGTTTATTTTTGTTGTGGACAAGAAGGACGCTATTGGTAATATGTTGTGCATAGCTGATGTCATAAATGAAGAGAAATCGACTTGCCAATGGAAAAAAGACGACGGCTCGATCTGTGGCAAACCAGCAGACCGTACACAGCGTTTCAGGGGTCTAGATCATAAGGAGCCAAGCCATTACGAAGACAAGCTTGTTGTAGTAGATGGAAGGTACTACATCCCTTCATGTAAGAACTGCCATAAGGTGCCTGGGAAGTTCTAGATTTAGTTTCTCTCATTTTTTTATTTTCTATTCACTTAATGGATATAACAAGAATAAAAGCACAAGAAAAAGAATCTACGCTGTGCTCACTGCGACAGTGGGTACATACTGTTGTGCGGAAAGCTTCTTCCATCCGCCCCATCTGCATTCTACTTTTAGCGTGCATCTCTCACCGCATGAGCATTCCGTGCTGCTTCCGCATGGGACGACTCCGCATTGTGAATTGCAGGCAAGTTTCTCACCGCTTATCTGGATGCTTGGCTCTCCCGTTGGATAACATATGCAACTTCCGCTTCGCAGATATGACCCAAAGTCCATTGTGGCTGATTTGGCGCATACTCCTTGCGAGTTCAATGTGGAGAGCACATAGCTTGACCAATCTTTCTGTTCTGTTGTCATGCCTTTGCTTGCGCACAGATCAGAACAGCTCATCGTAGCAGGCGGTTGCGTCCCAGTGGTCACTTGTGGTGATGTTGCCACTTGTGGAGTATACGTACGAGTAGTTCCAGTGGTCCTAACCGTAGGATTGCAGTTCCTCCGCTCTGACTCTATGGCGTCTTTCATTGACGAACTAATCTCAAGCTTGGTCAATGTCTCTTCATCTGCGCTCTCATACCGCGCAGGAGTCAACTGGTACCTTGATAGCAGTTTCTCATATCGCTGGCATGGCCCGCTGGCTACCTGTGTTGGTTGTGTCAATTCTTGGTATCCCATCTGCGGGTTCTCTGCTATCTGGCGGGCATTCTCCTTGCACTTTTTGAGGCAGTCTTCAAGCTGTTTCTTGAGAGCATCTAATTGTCTCTTTAGTGATACCAATTCGGATCTTGCTTTTGCGGCCGCGGCTTGCTTGGCATTGGCATCGCTAGCCTTCGCATCGCTTACCGCCTTTGCCGCATCTATCTTAGCTTCGAGAGATTCCTTATATCGCGCTTTAGCCTCAGCCCGCTGCGCATCATTATAGTCCCGCCAATTGTTTGATGTCTCTTGAGCGCTCTGTTCTCCATCGGCATATCTTTGCCAGTTCTCCTGCGAGACCATGCGATCGATAGCTAGATCAGAACTGGTTATACGTCTTCCATTGGATTCTGCCCAACTTGAGGGATTGTCGAATTGGTTCAAGGCTTCCTGGGCGTTCTTTAGATCCCGCTCCGCCTTTTCTGCATCCGCTTTGGCTTGATCCGCCTGCGAATTCAAGTCGATTGATTGAGCCTCTTTGTCTGCGATAGAATTTGATAGGTCGTTTATCTGTTGTACAAGAGGATCACATATCTTGCATTTTGTCCTGACTTCCTCTTCGGCTTTCTGGAGTTCGGCTTCGCGTTTGGCTTTCTCTTCAGCTATACGCTTAGCCTCTGCTTCCCTCCTTGACCTTTCTTCATCTGCTCGTCTTTGTTCATCCCTTCTTTGTTGTTCATCGTAACCTTGATTAGTTGGAGTGGTTCCAGTGGTGGATGGGGTCTGAGGAGTAGTGCCAGTCTGTGTGCCTGTTTGCGTCCCAGTGACGGTCTTTGGTTTTTTTGGTGGAGCTGTCCAAGTGGCGTCGGCGACACTTGAGCTGTACCTTGGATCGCATTTGACAGTTATGTCCCATTTGTTTGCGATCATTGGCGCAGTACGGCCAAAGTCCCACCATCTTGCTGTGATGCGACGGTAATTGGCTGGTTCAAGCGCTCCAGAATCTCCTTTGAGCGCTTCCCGTTTCCATTTGTTCTGATTGACTGATAGTTCTAGCATGTCATTAAGACCTTTTGTCAAGGCTTCTCCAAATGGCGCGCCAAGATCGGCGCCTACTTTGAATCCTGCCAGGAATGGTCCGGCTAATTCTCCTGCTCCTGCGGCGTCAAAACCTTTTTTGACTGTTTCTTCAGCGATTTCTTTTCCTTTGTCTTCTCCCCACTTTTGAAGTTCATCTGAAAGGAGTTGTTTTAGTCTATTGATATGTTCATCGAAACTTGGGAATGATACTTGATGGTTGACATTCACTATTCTGCATTTGCACCCAGATAGACGATAGCTGATCAGTTTTCCAGGATATCTCTGCCTGTGGTTGAAATTGCCTTTGTAGGTGCCATCGGCACTGGTAGTAAGATCACTCACATAATCCGAATCATAATACGCCTCCAATTCACATGAGACTCCATTGCCATCCTGATCCTTGACCGTGACATCCTCTGTCTTGATGAAATCCAGTTTCATCTCCTTGTATGCGTCTACCAATTCATTGAGCTTGTCTGATGCTTCCTTGATTTTGTTCACTGTGTCTTGGAACTCCTCTCCAAATTGCTCATCTGCGGCGAAAGCTATATTGGAGAGGACGATGACAAGTATCAGAAAAATGCTGATGGTTCGTTTCATGTGAAAATCACCCAAGATATCGTTTGATAGACGAGTATTTAATCGTTTTGGGTGCGGTATTCCGAAATCATCTGCCAATTACCTATTTAAACATCTATTCGCTATTAGCGTCATGGAACCACAATCAGTTTGCCTCATCTGCGGCGAAGCATTGGAAACTCTTGAGGCGCGATGCGTGCAGTGTGAGACCCCTGCGCATGTCAACTGTTTCAATTATCAAGGTGGTTGCGCTGTCTATTCTTGCGGAAGCAGATCCTATCTGACTGATCACGGCACCAAAGTCACGATTGAAGAGCTGGTAACACAGACACAGCCAACTATCCAAAAAGAGCCCACTCTTGAGTCTGTCGATTTCTGGGCACAAGTCGACAGTACCTATCAAGAGGTACGGAAGGATTGGCCCGACATTAGAGTCACTCCGTGGCCAGAATGTTCTTTAGATAGGTATATCATACGCAGACTAGACATCCAAAGTGACGATCAGAAAAGCATGATAAGAGACTATGTTGAAAAAAGGTCCGATCTTGAAAATAAGTTAAAGAATCTGACAAACGAGATTCATTATGGGAGCATGCCTGCCCCCTGGGTATCTGGCGGAATTTATGGGGTCTTTGGTTTGATCGGCGGTTATTTATTTGGAACACCCATGGACATAGGATGGCAGATGGCTACTGCCGGAATGTTAAGTGGGTTTTTTGCTGGAAGTTTCCTGGCACATCTTATTGACAGCTCCCAAGATCCGGATAAAATTTCAAAAGCAGAAGCTATTAAATCTCTTCAATCCGACCTCCAAGTTTTCCTAGCGGAATACCATACCAAACAGATTCCTGCAGACACAGATAAACCCATAGCGATCGAGGCAGAACATGACTGAAGACCTCCCAGTGACTGCGCATTGTCCGGTCTGTGGTGACGGACTTGAAGGGAAGCTCACTCCATGCCCACGATGTGAGACACCTCATCATGAGGAGTGTTACAAGTACAATGATGGCTGCGGGATATATGCATGCAATATTGTCACATCGCTGGTAGAACATGCCTCCTTCAGTTTAGAGAATGAGTTAAAAGGTTTCAAAGCATATGAACCAACAACCTCCGCGACTAGTATGAACAGAGCTCTATTCTACACAAAGAAACTCATTAACTTAAGTGTTAAGATGGGTTATTATGTCTTGGAGGCTCCATTCACTGGGGGACGATTTGCATCTACTCTAGAGCGTGCCGCTAAAGATAAAGGCTTGACCATCCACAATCGGTGGATATATCAAGGGATTACCTGGGTCGGTGCCACAGTCCCATTCACAGTCCTCATAAATGTGCTAACTCTTGGCACATTAGGCCAACTTGGTGCAATGTATGCCCTGGGAATGTACGCTACAGGCATAGTGTACGAAGAGTATCATCACGATTCAATCGAGAAAGAGTTAAGGGAACATCCCGGCAAGATGCTAGACTTCCTGTCTAGAGAATTACGATCCCGACCAAAAGAGGATCAACCACGCATAGAAGCGAAGGTGCTCAAATGACTGGCCACCCCCTATCATCAGCGCACTGTCCCGTCTGTGGTAATGGACTTGAAGGGAAGCTGACCAGCTGTCCAAGATGCGAGACTCCACATCATGAGGAGTGTTACAAGTACAATGATGGATGCGCAATCTATGCTTGCAGTCCAAGAAGTCTGAGTGTTGTCCCTAAAGATGTACATCCACATCTCCGCTATGGACTAGAACAGTATTTCAATATCTCCACTAGGATCTTAGGGACGGGGATACCTCTAGCAGTTGCTGGCGAGATCTGGGCTAGCTCTCTTCGGGCCCCGGACCTGGTTTCCTACTTGGCCTCGGTTTTCTTCACCGCTGCGGCGTTATATGCCCCAAAAGTATGGCGTATGCTGCTCACAGACCCGGTTATTGATGGAATTCCTCTTCTCAAAGTCGAGGATCAGGGCTTCTTGGAGGAAAGGCTCGATGAGTGAACTCCCCGCAACCGCACGCTGTCTAGTCTGCGGCGATGGTCTTGAAGGCAAACTCGCCATCTGCCCAAATTGCGGAACTCCACATCATGATGATTGCATGGAATATAACCGTGGTTGCGCAGTTTATGGTTGTGCTCAAATACAACCATTAGACTCCGAAAATGGTGACGAGCAATCTACATTGTCACAAACAGATCTCACTAACATGTCAATGTGCGTACCTCAATCAAAGCAACAGTTCTATCTTGGGACTAAACTTGTAGCGAGAAAGAGTTGGTACCAATTAGCAAAGTTGTCATTCAAAGAGTTACATGCTTTGACAGAGACTTGCCTGGGCATCGTACATGATTTTACAGGGGAAAGACCTCGAGAGAACTGTTGCGAGCGATTTGATAATCACCTACGTCTCTGTTTTGGTACGTACTTTCACACTGGAAACGATCCCGGATGGCGCGGTAATATTGGTAATTATGATGGTTACCGCTCATTGGTGAATTTTGCCTCTGGCAAGGGACCATCTTCATACAAGGAATGGAGTTCGTTTATGGGGTTTGAGACATCTTCCCATCATCAGATCACGTTCGAGTCAACACAACGTACGGTCACATTAGAGTTCAAGCCTTACTGCGATCATTTTGATTTACAACGACCTGTTCATATCGCCATGATCAATCCAAAATATGGCATTGATGCGTATTTCGGGGAAAGAGATAAGTTGCACAATGCGCTTAGAAGATACTTTGGGTCTGTTATGATAAAATATCCCGAGCCAGGAGAACTTCCTCCAGGTTTGCAACGCATACTGCTATACAACAAGATTCGGAGAAGACCATGAAAACATCCAGTGACGGTGAAACTATGGTGAAGAAGATGGAGCAAGTACTAGATTACCCATGCAGCTGCGGTGGCAAGCTAAAGACCAGCTTTTGCCATGTAGAGTTCTATGGGATTGATTTTGGTGAACGATCATGCGAAGTCTGCACTTCATGCGGAAGTGAATTTCTGGACGATAAGACTCTTGCGGATATTGAGGTTGAAGTGAAAAAGAAAAAGATCTTCGGTCTGCAAGAAGAGGTCCATGCCATGAAATCAGGTAATAGCCTCGTGTTTCGTATCCCTCCACAGATAGCCAAATTCGCAGGTATAACCGCTAAGACGAAGGCAAGGATGTTTCCTGCAAATAAGGATAGGATCGAGATAGAATTAGTGTGATTCTCACTCCACCTCGATCACGATCTTGTTCCTCCCCAGTCGGGAGATGGTGACACTCTCATCACCCTTGAGTTTCATGTTTTGTTCTATGTCGACTGGAATCCGAAGGACAGTCCCTCTTGCGCTCCTGCTTAATTTCCGATGTAACAAAAATGCGCGGTGATTCTATAATGCTCGCCTATCCGCGGTCTAAAGACCGCGGCTTTACGGCTCGCATTCTAGACAGCGCATTTTTGGAACAGATAATTAGCGCGAATATCCCAAACAGCGCTTCATCCTCGGACTAAAGTCCAAGGCTTTCGCGCTAATTATCTTGTAATTTAAGCGGCTCTCCCCAGACACCCAATCGTTTGGCAAGCACAATCATCCGTTGAGCCTCTTCTTCGGATAGTATCTCTTCGCCGCATTTTCTGCAGCGGTGTCCCCTGACGATGATATTTTGGCCATTCATCTCACTTACGATGTCATCCACAGGCAGTAATTCTCCTCCACAATGGCACTTCTTCATTTTCGTTTCCCTCCTTGTGACCCAGTTATGCAAAGTATCTCCTCTTCAATCTCGTAATAAACAGTGATTATTTTCTTGAATCCTGATTTCTGGATATATACCTCATAATTCCCCACCAGATTCTCCATGTGAGACAAGAGATTGTCTCGCTCACCCGATCTCTATGATCAATTCAGAGGGGCTTTTAGGAAGGAGCTTTACCTCTCCTTCTTTTTTGAGATGGAGGAATTCTGCGATCTCCTTGGGTATCCGGATGGCGAGACTATTTCCCACTTGCGCAACTTTCGCTTTTCGTGCAAGGCCAAAAAGTCCGGCTTGCTTTGATTTTTTTTGTATAGCCTTGGCAATCTCTGCATCAAAGAACTGCTCCCCACAAGAGTCGCATACCGACGCTTTGAAGCTCCCTAGAGCGACTCCGGACTCTGCATACTCCACAACTTGTGGTTTTAGCGTACCTTTACCGCACATGACGCATTTCATTTTGTCCTCCGATTGAGATATACTGTTATCACGAACAGGATGTCTTCTTCTTTAGTGAATACACATTCGATTCCTCCAAGATTCGCATGCCATTTCTCTTCAGAGTCTTCCTTCCATTTCATCCCTTGACGGATCACGGTCTCTGCTTCCGCTGTGTCGATCCCATAGGCATCTAATTTTTCCAACGCATGCCGGCTGAACAATATCCCTATGGGTAATCACCAAGATACACCAAGATATACGAGTATATATAACTTACGATATTTATAGCCGTAGATCCAATCACATCAATGATTCCCATTCAGATACCTCACAAGATTCTCCATGTTAGGCGATAGTTGATACTTACACATATCCCGAAGTCTTATCCACTTGAAGTGATCGAACGTATCCGGTTCTCCGATCTGAGGTTCACCAGCAATAATGATGGCCTCAAGCCAGTTGTACTCCATCACATATTCGTCTTGTCTAAAATCCATCGTCCCTACCACCCTGACTATCTGGACATCGATGCATAGCTCCTCTTTTAGTTCTCTTATCGCGGCCTCCTCTGTGGATTCGCCTTCTCCAATCTTTCCACCTGGAAGCTCATACCAACTTTTAGTCTTACGATATAAGGTGAGGATACCCTCCTCACTAAATATAGCGCATCCTGCGAGACGAAGCTTGTCCATAGGTGTGAGAAATATGTTGTGTTGATAATGTTTTTGTTTGATTGAATCCGCGTCTATCTAGTTTCTAGATTGAAGGGGTGTGGTCTTGACATCTAGAAGACCTATAGTATATCACATTAATAATGGGATATTTTTGGGATGAACTTTGGGTTTCG
>CAYHWL010000030.1:0-14634 GCA_964359785.1 uncultured Methanosarcinales archaeon
GGACAAGGATAAGATCATTGAGACAGTGAAGCTCATAGCCCCTTGTTTTGGCGGGATAAACCTAGAAGATATCGAATCCCCTAAATGTTTTGAGGTGGAAAACGCTCTCCAGGACATCGGCATCCCTGTCATGCATGATGATCAACATGGGACTGCCATAGCTGTGGTGGCAGGGATAATCAATTCATTCAAGGTGACTAAAAGAGAATGGGCCGATTCAAGGATCATCGTGAATGGCGCGGGAGCGGCAGGCTTGGCGATAGCGAAGCTCATCATGGCTATGGGTGATGTCAATCCCAAATACAAGATAAGAGAGTGCCTTGTCTGTGACACGCATGGCGCGATCTATCAAGGCCGTGAGGATATGAACCGTTGGAAGGATATGGTGGGGATAATCACAAACCCTTACAAGAAAAGACTTACTATGAAAGAAGCGCTAAAGGATGCTGATGTGTTCATCGGCGTCTCGGCTCCTAATGTTATAAACGCAGATGACGTGAGTACGATGGCAAAAGAGCCTATCATTTTCGCTCTTTGCAATCCTAACCCGGAGATCAGTGTTGAAGAGGCCAAGAAAGGCGGCGCTTTGATTGTGGGCACGGCAAGAAGCGACTTTCCAAACCAGATCAACAACCTTTTGGCGTTCCCAGGCATTTTTAGGGGAGCACTAGACGCCAAAGCGGCCAAGATCACCCATAAAATGAAAGTCGCCGCCGCGCTAGCGATAGCAAGTTGTGTCAAAAATCCAACCCCCGAGATGGTCGTCCCTGATCCGCTGGATAAGAAGATCGCAAAGACAGTGGCTAAAGCGGTCATGAAAGTTGCGTGATAGGACTCACCTACCTTTTTATATCTCTTATTTTTGTCATCATGATGGCTGATTTGATACTGGTTGGGCAATGTTATACTGACCCAGAAAAATCCGATAGGACTCGTAGAGTCCTCAACAAGTTCACTCCGGATGTCCTTTGCTTGGAAGGCACCCAGACACTGCATGACATGGTGATTGAATGTGCTGGACAGTTCTGTGATTTCCTCAAAGAGGAGCAAGTGAAGAGCCATCCAAGATTTGAAGAGCTAAGAGGTATCTATAATCGTGGTTTTGGGGGTTATGATGCGTTGTTGAGATATGCAGGCCCCGGATTTCCCTTGTTCCTAGTCGATGATCCTAATAATCCGATCTGCAAGGAAAATGAAGCTGAACTATGTAGGACAATAGCTTCTTTCAAAGGTAGGCCCACTTCAGAGAGGCTCAAATTAGCTTTGAGGGAAGCTGATAATTTCATTGCCAACAAGCGGTCCATCCTAATTGATGCGAACAACAATTATGGCCGCTATCACAACATCTCCTGTGACCTGTTATTGAAGGAATATCGGCAGATCATGCATTCAGATAATATGTCAAGGGATATCTTCATGGAAGGGGAGCTTCGTCGCATCCGTGAAGAATACCTAAACCATGTTATCCTCTGGATAGGGAATATCAGCCGCCTCTGTGAAGATGCGGATGGTTTGACTCTGTACAGCAGGATAGCTGATCTTAGACCGGTGAGATTCGCGTTGGATGAGATCGATTGGCCGGAGATGAAGCATACTATCTGATATAGCATCTGATCTAACATCTCGCAAGCACGTCTCCCCGTATGATGACATCTCCCGAAGGTGTCGGACAGTAATTATTCGAGGCAAACACCACATTCCCTGCTTTGTCAGTGAGTGTGAATGTATCCCCCACTTCACAGTTTTTGGCGTATGAACAGCATCTTGAAAAATCATGTGTCTGGACTAGTCCAAAGACTCCTGGTTCGACGCACAGCACTTCTCCTGATGGACCCCATCCAAATCTGTTGGAGCCAAATACTACCAAGACGACTACGGCAAATATGCCCACTACCCACCATATGCTCCAGTGGGTCGCTTTCTCATCCTCGATATCCTTTTGTTTCTTGATCGCGTGCTCCACCAGAAAGGTGTTCCATCCACTGGTCTCCAAGCGAAGCGCTATCTGATCAAAGCCAAATCCCTTCTTGCGCGCAAGAGAGATATACTTGGTGAGATCATTTAGCATAGATTTTCAATCCTTTCCAGGTATAAAAAGGGAGTGGCAAAAAGTTCTCGCATATCACGGATGATCGCTCACTTGGTGCTCTTTGTGAGCGGCGCTACATTAACGATCTCATAATTATTTCCTGACGCTCCCGATACGCTCCTATGCACTACAACATGAGATACATCCGTCAAATCCTGCCGGCTTAACGCCATCTTGACATTTTCGCTCCAGCCTGGTTCATCAGGCGGATAACAATTGAAATTACCATAGTCTACAGGATATATTGCCCGAGCCAATCTATTCACAGAAACCTCTTGTAATTTGTTTCGCAATACAATGTATAAAGTGCT
Organism: uncultured Methanosarcinales archaeon; assembly: GCA_964359785.1. GTDB lineage: Archaea > Nanobdellota > Nanobdellia > Woesearchaeales > JAGWAF01 > JACQSU01. The sequence continues at coordinate 2,401 of CAYHWL010000030.1, forward strand.
CTTTTCATTGCCATGGCCAGCAGCGCTGCTGTCATCTTCCAGTAGGTTCATGCCAAGTAGGTAAGCCTCTTCTTTTATCGTGATCTCCAGAGGGACATCATATTTCGTGTCTTGGCATTTGTCAATTATCTCCTCGAGGAATGGAAGTTTAAGCACGTCTGCGTCTTCTTTCTTGATTATCATTTTCATAGGGAAATCATGTCAAATATTTAAGCATATATGGTGCAAATAGCCCCGTTTCCCCCATCTTCTAAAACCCCTACCCATCCTACCGTACCATGCGCATCGCAGACCTTTTCCCATGGGCTATCCTCATTCTCTTAGTCCCATCTGCCCATGCAGGCCCAAATGTCTTAGACCCGAGATTAGACTGGACCCAACTGACCTGGTTCGATCGCGGCCTCTACTTTATGGCCGCCGATATCGTCCCTTGTCTTGATCTTGACGAGTATTACGCTCACGCGGATAGCAATTCTTATGATAGGTACACAAGAGACGCAATCGACCTGGACAAGGTCTCTTTCACAGACTACCAAAGGGTTGCCGAAGAGAACCATTACGACAGCATCACTTCCCCATCAAGAAAAAACCTGCTCTGTTCCACACAATCAGAATGGGACCAGATAGCCAACAATGACCCTTTCGACGGCATCACAAGCGATGACTGGTACACATCCGCAGGTTACACAAGCCCTACCGACTTCCAAAACCAACAAAAGCACGACCCGATAGAGCTTGATTACTACAATTACCCTCCTAGACAAGACTATTACCGACAGCTGTACTCACCAGAGTCAATCAGGATAGACGATTCAGGTGCGATAGCGTCCTGGCGTCGTCTAAATTGAATTTTCACCACTTACTATTGACAAGAAAACGTTTATAACAAGTTTAGGATTTCTACATTTAAATTCGGGGGTGTTTATAATGAAAAAGCTATTGTTTGTCATTTTCCTTTTGGCGGTCTCATCTGTTCAAGCGGCCTACGGTGGCTGGACCCAGTTTAGCAGCAATCCTTGCCAGGCGGTGACCGACCCTTACTACGTCGAGGACAGTGGTTTCGTCCGGCAATTCCAGTCCCAAGAGCGCTGGCTTGACAATGATTTCACTTACAACTATCGTTATCCAAGGATCTATCCAAGATCCCCTCAAGTCTTCCAGGATCCCCTATATGAGACCAAGATCCAGATTATCCAAGAACAAGACACTCCTTGTCAGGCCTACAGCCAAAAACAAATCCAAGAGTCCCCTTGCGCCCAAAGACAAATTACCCAATATGAACCGTCCCCCTGCCAACAGAGGCTCACAAAATACGTCGATATCACTTTTGATAATGTCAGACCCTGCGACACGGTCCGCCCAGTCCAAGTGGTGCCAATCACTTTCGACCGTGCAGTCACAGTCAAATGCGCGACTGGCAGTCCTTGTGGCAGTGGAATAAGAAACTATTATCCTAACGGCCCAAGGATTGACCTCAATTAATTTTTTCTTCGAATATCTTTTTTATCTCTTCCACATCTTTAGCCTTCACGATGCGCCCCCTCATCCTGGCCGATCCTTCTATCCCTTTTGTGAAGTTGCTTGCTTGAAAACGTATCCTTTCAAATGACAGGTTTAACTTCTCTACCAGTTCCAGATATTCGAAGAAATCAAGGATCTGATTACTCGCCTCTTTCCCAAGACACGCCGAGAATATCCCCGGGTTCCCGATGGCGCCTCGTCCGATCATCACATAATCGCAGTTGGTATCTTCGATCATCCTAAAAGCATCAGGAGCGCTAAACACGTCCCCATTGCCAATCACAGGCACAGATACTGCCTTTTTCACATCAAAGATCAGTCTCCAATCCGCTTTCCCAGAATACCCTTGCACAGCCGTACGTGGATGCACGCAAATAGCGCTTGCCCCCGCTCTCTCGCAGACTCGTGCCACTTCAACGCAATTGATATGTCGAGAATCCACCCCGCTCCTTATTTTCACAGTGAATGGCTTGTCTACCACTCTTGTCACGCTCCCAACTATCCTTTTGATCTCATCAATATCCCCCATCATCTGGCTCCCGCATCCCTGCCTTGTTATCCGCCATTTTGGGCATCCTAGATTGAAGTCAAGGATATCAACATAAGGACTAGCATCTTTTGCCGCCTTCAATATATCCTCAAAATTATTCCCAAATATCTGCAGTGACTTTACTTTCTCTTCAGGAGAAAAGACGGGTTTTCCCACCCCGCGCACAAGCCCAGATGCGGAAGTGAGTTCAGTCGTGCACAATCCTGCTCCACGTCTGACACAAAGCGTGCGGAATGCCACATCAGATATCCCTGACATGGGCGCTAGCACAAACTTGCTTGATAACGTAGGAAACCTTCCCATAAAGCCATTACAGGCCTCATCTTTTTAAGGGTCGTGCTTTTTTCTCGTCTATTCCGGGGGTACAAAAGATGAGAGTCACACCATTTATCGTTATGTTCCTATTACTGGCATCGACAGCGTTAGCTGACTACCGCTATCTTGATTATTACACCCCTTATCAATCCGGCTCAAATGGTTATTCAGACAACCGCGTGATGGAATCTTACACAAGGGATTATAGCATCGACAGGGTTGAGAATGTCCTCACAAGCAATTTCGCCGCAAAAGATGGCATCAATTTCGGCACTAACTATGGTGTAGCTTACGGCGTTGACAGCACCCAGGGCAATTGGCAGAACACATACTCCTGTCCATACAGCAATTGCAACGTCTACTATCCCCAGTACAACAACGGGTACAGCATCAACCAGTATCCTAACTACTACAGCACACCTTACTCCAATACCGGTTCACAGAACTTCAATGTCAACACGAACCAGAACTATAATCAGGGCTACAACCAACAGTACTCTTACAAGGAGAATTCCGGCGCGAGTTTCAGCCAATCATTAAACGAGAAGATAAAAGACAGCATAAAAGTAGAGAAGTACACCAAGAACGAGGACTACCAGCCAAGAAACAGCGCGTATTACGACAGAGTCTACCAAAATGATCCTTACTACAATGACTATTACCATCCTGGTTCGTCAGGTGTCTCGGTCTACTCGACTTCAAGCAGATCGTACCCTCTCTCGACTCAAAGATACGACGGGACGAACTTCTAGGCCTCCCTCAAACTTATAAACCCTCTGCGATTGGCTTGGTAAATGGATGAGCCTTATCACATATATTGTATGCTTGGAGAGGGGACCTTTGGCGCCGCTTTCCTATTGCATTTCAAAGACCGCTTCGAGGTGCTGAAGATCCCAAAAGGGCTATATCGCTCTGATGTGGAGGAATATCTTGAATGTTTGAATCAGGGACTATCCGAAAGATCGAAGAAATTTCTGGATGCCAAAGACAAGACTGTCGCCAGGGAGAACAAACGTTTGATCTATAACGAAAAAAAGCTCCTCAGATCTATCCAAGGGGCTTATGGTGTGATCAAACTCCTTCCGAAAGGTTCCAATCATGAGATTTTCATGCCCTATGAGTCCCACTTGCGTTTTCTGGATTTCATACTTGAGCGTAGGGCGCTTGCCTTTGATCTAGGGGGAACATCTCTGCTAAAGTATACGAAGGACTGCACTACTATTTGTAAAGATATCACGCGGACAATGATGGAATCTCAAGATAAGGGGCTTATGCTGCATTCCGATATCAAACCAGATAACGTGTTGGTCATCGCTAATCTAGACAGCATTGAGGGCAGGTTGATTGATTATAGCTGTGCTGCAACAAAAGAGATGATATCCTCCAAGGCCAAAGTGCGCCTTGCCAACGGTCATGTCTATGTGCCGCCAGAATTATACTTCGGCAAAAGAGCCTCATTACGCCCAAACGAGAAGTCCGATGTTTATAGCATTGGGCTGATGCTCTGTCGAGCATTGTCTCCAGACATCGAAGTATACGACCAGAATTGTATGATTCTCCCGGGAGTTTTCCCTTATTTCCAAAGCCTCGACTGCGGTAAGAACATCGACACTCTCCTGCTCAACATGGTTCGCGCCACTGTATCAGAGCGATACGACATGAAGACCGCGTATGAACACCTCATCGAACTAGAAAAATACTTTCAGAGTCGATTATAACATCATAATCTTTATAACCGGATAAAAGCTTTCCCTGCTCATGAATCCTCTCGCCCATGTCAGGCTAAACACAGAGCTTCTCACCAAATACAACTACAAAGGCAACCGGCAATTGGTCATCTTGGGCGGCGTCCTTCCTGATATGTCCGAATTAGGCCTCTTTCCATTCGCCATGGCGCATGAGAAAAGCCTTGAGTTCATCGATTATCTCAAGAAAAAAGACCCGGAAATGGTGGGTCTTGGCATCGGTTTCATGCTCCATGGAGAGATCCCTAAAGGTTATGACCATCACACCCACAGACAGGGGGGATACATCGACAAGACCGAGATGGCGATGTATGATATCATCCACAAACACAAACCAAGGCTTGATCCTGCCAGGATGAAGTCCTTTATCCACACTCTCACAGAGTTCTCCATCGATCTGCATGTCGACAAGAGATACGCCAAAATCCTCAACGACGCTGCCAGATCCCAGGATCTTCACAAGATCGCTTTCCATATCTACAGTTTCTTTGGAGGCTCCCCGAAAAAGACAGTTGCAGCACTGCATTTTTTCAGGAAGATAGATTTCACAAACCTGACCAACGTCGGAAAGGTGTGCACGATCTGGAAGAGTTGGATGACCCTAAAGGCGTTCTCGCATGGCAATTATCTAAAGAACTATCTTTTCCTTTCGCAGGCGGCGACACTCACCAGGAAAGCGACATTAAAGGCCATCCTTCTGGAAGCCAAGGATGCTGTGGGGCCTTCATATGAGAAGTTCCATGATCATTCTTTCAAGGAGCTTGAAAAAGAGTTCTTCAAAAAAAACGCGAAACACAATGTCTTCAAGCTGACACAATAGGCAATAGGTCTACAGCCGTCTTCACGAGTGCATTTTCCAGATCCCCTGCTATAACCCATTGAGTTAGTTTTCTCATCATGCCGATCTTCTTCAAGACAAATAGAAACTCGCTCGATGATAACCCTCCTGGTGTCCCGCTCCCTCCAAATGCGGGATCAAGTACATCGATATCCACTATCAATGTTATAGTAGAGCAGTTTTCCATCGATTCCATAATTCCAAGCACACTTTCGCATAGCCCATTCTCGATTATCAGGTCCATAGGATAATTGCGTACGCTTTTAGATATCTCCAATTTGCCCCTGCTCCCAAAAAGCGAGACATATAATACCCCCGTACACTTCTCGAGGTATCTTGTATCGTCACAAAGTATCAGCACCCCATTTCCAAGTCCTATCTTCTCAATAAGTGACAAAACATCTTCCTGATTAGAAGTGATAAGTCCCCTACATTCTGCCATACTGCAAAGAACACGTCCTCATATTTGTGTCTTCTGGTAGAAATAGGCAAACAGCAGGACTATCGCTATTGACCCTGCAAAGAAACCTATACCCCATAATGAATACGCGTCTGCAAGTGAGAAATTAGTGAAGGGCTCAAGGAATTTTATCCCAGAAAGGTTTGGCATCGAAAAAGTGGGCATCCTGATATCTTTTGTCCATATTGGCAGGCTAAACCCTCCCGTCCCCTCCTGAAGGATCGTCTGTTTGTTCTTTGTCCCGCTTTTCACCACGGATTTGGTCATTTTCTTGGTCACCGTGACATTGCTGATAGAAAGATTAGTGGGCCCATATAGGACCTCAAAAGTGACATTGCTTTGACTAAACCCATTGCGGTCAAACCAAGTGGCGCTAAGGGTGTAATTGCCCACAGGTGTATAATCCGGTACATCCACAAGCTCGATGATAGAAGGGTTTCTCTTGGTCGGTGTGAATGACCAGGCGAATGAATTTCCGCTTTTTCTGGTCTTTATCTGTGTTAATTCCTCTTTGGCCCCGTCTATAGTCCAGTTGGTGATAGCAAGTGGTGTCGCAAAGGTCTCTTCAAGGGTGAATATGTCGTCTTTGACAGCATTGCTCACGACGACTTTGATCTCTATAATACTTCCAGGCTCTACGGCGTCAGTGACCACTTGTGTTATGGTGGATGCATAGACAACACTAGAGAAGACGCACAGTAGAACGACCCCTATCCCTATCTTACTGATTTTAGCGCTCATATTCCCCCACGACGGCAGTAACCCTATGCCATATTTAAAGGTATTCCAACATCGACCAACCGCCCGTCTGATGGATTACTTCGTCACGTTTAGGAATATCTCCACATCTATCCATAGTTGGGCAATCGTCTTTCCTGTTGTCTCGTAGACGTATAAAGTAACAAAAATGCGCTGTAATTCTATAATGCTAGCCTATCCGGGTATTTAGACCGCGGCTTTACGGTTTGCATTCTAGACAGCGCATTTTTGGAACACACCGAATAAGAGAGGAAATGCTCATCGTGTTCAATCCCCCCTCTTATTATTCAGGATTTCGACTTCAAGATTTAGTTTAGTGTGATTCACCCAATCCGTACTAGTCCTAGTACACAGGTTGTTCACACATTCTGATTTATTACTCACATCAGGCACAAAAAAAGCACACTCGCTAGAACCACTTAAGCAAAGTGCCCATTTCCCTTGATAAGATAACAGATTGTTACAAGTTTTGTCATCCCTATACCGTTCATTGGAAAACTGGCTATACCTAGGATAACACGCCATGCGTATATCTCGATATCTACGTGCCAGTTCATGCCAGTCACAGGATGCATTTCTCCACTGAAGGTTTAATCCAATCCCATTCTTGCTTATCGCACTAACAGTACAACCTTGAGTACAACATGAATTTGGCAAGAATTCAGTTGTTACAGTACAATCTTCATCAGAATCGCAGTACCAATAATCATAACTGTCCACAAAAGCACCCACTTTAGAAATATTAACGCAATCAAGTGATTGACCATCCAAACATCTAAGATGATTTTCAAAGTCATAATAAGGGACTGGTGCATCAAAACCGTTGGAATACGTAGAAAAAGTGTAATTACCAAATGTAAGGACAACCTCTGATTTTTTCGTTATCTTAGACGCATTACATGAATAACGTTCATGCATGATGGAAAAATTGTCTAGAATCAATCGTTGAAAAATACCATGCGTTTGATTAGGAGAAAGAACGATTATATAATCTTTTGTTTGGGGCAAAGATCGATTGAATATGTAGACCCCGTCACCTCCCAAAAGAATGCGATATGAATTATTCGTATTCTGATAGTTTAGATTGATTACCCAATCATTTGCATCTGAACTATCGTTCCATAGGAATCGCTCATGTTTCAAATAATTGAGATTACATATGTCATCGTAGTTCGCGCATCCCCCCATTGAGATGAGCACAATATTGATTATTAGCAGTTCGATTTTCATGCTAACGCCTCTATAGGACCAACAGTAACATCCGATGCAATCACACATGTTCCTTCATCGCACACAGCTCTCCTGCCATAATATACTTCCGTCTTGCATTCAGCCAAAAATTCGCATCCAGCCCATTTTCGCGCTGATATGTTATAATTTCTCCTGTCACAATTCAATCTTCTCCATTCACGATCTTGAGTCAAGGTGTCCACGTTTGACACGTTCACTTGGCAAATAGAAGGACAACAAGCCTCTTTAGCATACAAAACCAATACACAATCAACATTTTCTGTGCAATTATATCTTAAATAATCGTTATTTGCTTCTAGCGTTGACGAGGGGTATACACAAGATACTAGACCAACAAGCAAAATGCTAGAGAGAAATATGGTTTTCATGCGACCACACTCACGTTGACAATCAAAGTCTTATTTGAACCAACGATAGAAGGTTTGAATGTAAAATTGAAAGTTGTAATCGATCCATTGATCATGAAAAGCGTAGCAGTCTGTCCAGAAGTCGCTGTCAATGGAGACCCGTCAAAAGTAGCATTCACTTGTGCTGTTGCATTCAAAGGCCCATTATTTCGTGCCTTCACCAGAACAAATCCAAGACGGCCAAGTCTACTTGAATTTCCAGCCATTACAACAACTCAAGACTCCGCAGGTATATTAAATCTTGCACACCCTACTTCCCCGCTCTCTTGTAATACGCTTTGATGATGTCCAGTATCTCAAACGCGGTATACTTCTTGTCGCCTTTTATGAATGCCTTGATGATATCCAGGATGTCAAAACTTGTTAATGAGGTAAGCGCAGGTTTTGTAGGTGTGGCCGCCACAGGAGTCTGTGTTTGCTGACCTAGTCGTGAAGAGCTTCTGCCGCCGCCTCCTCCGCCTCCACTTCCACTGCCTGTGTTAGGGATAGCTGTCATCGTGACTGTGTCGTTTGCGACAAGTGTTGTGAAGCCTGATTTTGCGCAGGTGATATTATAGCCCACCACTCCTACATTCGTGACTAGAGTTGTGGTGACATTGTAACCTGTAGTTGTATTCACAAGGGGTATATTCAACCCTTGTATGCTCAGGTTGCAGCTTGCGCCAAGGATGGTGTCCCCGTTTGAGGCATTGATATACAACGCAGTGAAGTTCGCCGGCTGTGCTGCTTGAGCGCCTGTGGCACCGGTTGTCAGGTTGGCACTAGCTCCCGCCGCAAAGCCAGAGAAGTGGCTCACAGTGAAACTCACGATCCCGCCAGAACAGGTGAGATTACTGCACACTCCGAATCCTACGCAGTCTTTTCCTGCGCCCATGATGTCAATTGAGGAAAGGCCGCTGCTGAAATTGTCTATATAAGATATTCGAGACACGGGACAGCTGACGCCGCGTATCTGGATGACCGCACTGGAATTGGCGGTCGTGCTCAATAACGATGTGTTGACCTGCACTGAATCATTTCGTATTATCACGGCGGTGTCAAATTGGGCGTTGGTGGCATCGATATTGTTCACCCATCGTATGGTCCCGTTGTCGTTCGCCACAGTTGCGGAGCTCACATTCGTGATGTCATCTACTCTAGAGAAATTCGTTCCATTGACGAATGATTCCTGTACAGCAGGTATTATGCGTATCTCCACTTCAGTCTGTTTCCGGATTGAAGTGTAATTATTGCTGTTGTCATAAACAGATACGTTGGCATCAAAACTGATATTGGAGATATTCTTGAGAGCTCTGTATGTGACATTGAAGACTATGCTGCTCCCGTTTGCTAGCAGGGTTCCAAATCCATGATTGCCATCGATCGGGTTTAGTATAAGCACCCCATTTGTCAAACTAGCGTTATCAACAACCGTGCTTGAGTTTGTGAAGTTGAAGTATCCTACGTTGTAGACATGTCGGAAGGATATGTTTGTCAGATTGGTCGTCCCCGAATTGGTGATATTTATCTTGAAGGTGACATTCCACGTCACATTTGTCGGATTAGCGGAGACGATGGTGTTGCTAAACAATACAGATGATGCCACGATGCTAAATGTGGTGCTGAAGTTCGCTGTGTTGTTCCATGTGTCGTTGATCCTAAATGACACATTATACTGTCCGGTGATGTTTGTCGCTGCGAATGTGGTCCTGTAGATGTCTTTTGTGAGGTTCGAGATGTTATACTCGAGCACTTCCGCGTCAGGTCTTGTTATTCTGACAATCGCTGGGTTTATCATGGAGCCGTCTGTGGCATTTATGCTGATGACCAGGCTGTCATTTGCATAATAGTTTGTCCCTGCGCTAGGCATCACATTCACAAGGGTTGGCATCGTGATATCACTGATGACAAATACTCGCACAACTGACACATTCAAGTTTCCGCTAGAATCATTCACGATGACACGGTATGACCAGTTGCCTGCCATTGTGAGCAGGGTGGTATTGAATATCACGCTGTAATTGGTGCCTCCAGTTGACACCCCATTCAAGACTATTATCACAATTCCATTCGGATTCGTCACGTTGAAATATACCTTGTCGACCAAAAAGTTGTCAGTGACATTCACGGTCAGATTGAAATTATTTGACTGATTGCCAATCACAGGTGTGCTTGATGCCCCTAAAACAAGCGGTTTAGTGACATCATTTACCACAAATGTGCTCGTGATCGTCATATTGATGTTTCCGCTCGAATCATTGGCGATTATCTTGTATGTATAGTTCCCCGGTGAGGTGGTTGATGTAGTGGTAAACACCGCGCTGGACACGTTCTCATCGCTTGCAGTTGCCGCAAGCGAGCTCACCACGATGCCGCTTGAGTTGCTCACATTGATAGTGACGGTGTCAAGCAAGATGTAGTCGTATACTGTCACGGTGATGTTAAAAGAGTTGCTTTGGTTTCCTCTTCCGATATTGCTGGAGGGGGATATTACACGCGGGACGGTAGTATCAGAGACGGTGAATGTCGAGTTGATTGTGTTATTCAGATTATTCGAGGTGTCATTGGCAAGGATCTTGAAACTGTAATTGCCAGGATAGGTAGTCCCAGATGTATTGAATACGGCGGAATATCTGTTCGCTCCGCTGTTTGTCCCAATCAGTGTCGATACGACCACCCCTGTCATATTGGTGACATTAAAGAGCACAGTTCCCACAGCATGGTTATCAGTCACATTGCCAGACAGGTTCACGCTCTGCGTCTGGTTAGCAGTCCCAGGATTCGACAAAAGACTTATCACAACAGGCCTTATCACATCGTTTACGACAAATGTGCTTGTGACGCTGGAATTGGCATTTGAGTAGGAGTCATTAACTATGAATCTGTAGGTATAATTCCCAGGTACTGTAGAATTGCTTGTATTGAACCGCACACTATATTCTTGCGCTCCACTCAAAGTGGCGTTTAGTGTCGCGACTACAGCTCCACTTGAATTGCTCACATTCACGAAGACAGCTTCAAGTGTGGTGTCTGTCACATTCGCCGTCAAATTGAACACCAGTGATTGGTTGCCTATCACTATATTGCTTGCGAGGCCGCTCACATTAGGGGGAGTTGCATCTGATACCACAAACGTGCTTGTGGCGCTCAAGTTGACATTTGCGGATGAATCATTGGCGATCACCCTGTAAGTGTAGTTGCCAGGGGCAGTCGACAAGCTTGTATTGAAACGGACACTGTACCTGGTGCTCCCGCTATCCGTCCCAAGCAGCGACGCCATTAATGCGCCTGTCGAATTTGTGACATTTACCATCACGGTATCGAGCAGGAAATTATCCGAAACAGTGCCAGACACGTTGAAAGTGTTTGTCAGATTCCCACTTATCGGAGTGCTTGATAAATTCTCTACACGGGGTTTCGTGACATCAGAGATAACAAATGTCGAGTTCACAGAATAATTGAGGTTATTTGAGCTGTCATTTGCTAGTATCTTGAAGCTGTAATTGCCAGGAGAGGTCGAAGTTGAGGTATTGAAAATCGCGGAATATCTGTTCGCTCCGCTGTTTGTCCCGATCAACGTCGATACGACCACCCCTGTCATATTGGTGACATTGATAGACACTGTCCCGACAGCTGTCTCATCTGTCACATTTGCAGAGAGATTCACAGTCTGTGTCTGATTCGCGAGCGTGGGATTCGAGCTTATCGCTATCACATTCGGCGGTGTGGTGTCGCTGGCATATACTTTATTCCCTCCGCTTAATCTTGTCGATGATCCGGAGAAGTGTGGGATCCGCAGATATATCAGATTAGCGCTCTTATCCACAGCGCATGGTTCTGTTATGTTCACGCCAAGGGAGATATTGTGGCATACTGTTCCATTCAATAAGAAGATCCACGCCCCATATGTGGAGCTGTAGCCTGTGATGTTGAGCAGCAGCTCGGTGTTTTGTGAGTTGTTCCACACCTGTGTCCAGTTCTCTTCTGATGTCGTGTCATACAGGGTATCCATGCTGGTATTGATCGGAAGTGATTCATTCACCACAGAATCATTATAGGGGAATGTGGATATGATATAGTCATATGTCTCTGGCCCGCTTGAGCCGAATTTCCAGGTGTCCGTGGCGATGGCGCCGCTTTTATTGCTGTCATCAGCGGAGTCCCCGAAGTCCGCCGGAGGAGCATTGGAATTTTTCAGATTGGCTCCTATGTACATGATTGATATATTGCTTGTGATATCTATCATTCGGATGTTTGCTTTGCTAAGCATCATCATCTTCATGGATTGTGTTCCGATATTCGATGAATTGGCAGAGGCGAAATTGAAGATACTGCAGGTGCTATCCGGGTTTGGCACATTGCAGGTCAAATTATTGTAGAACATCTCGACTTTCACATTGCTATTGAGC
>CAYHWL010000031.1:0-14028 GCA_964359785.1 uncultured Methanosarcinales archaeon
TCGACCACTACGCCTGTGAAGAGCCTACCGCGCACCATAACGTGGTTGTGCGCAGCGCAGTGCGGGTCAGTGCATTCATTTGTTGTTGCCATGTTTCACCTAATCTTTGCCCTCTCGTGGGGCTTGCCGGCGAGCGCGGCGCCGTCAATTGGCGCACCATCGATTGTGAAGGTATGACCCTTCTTCTGCACCCGCCGGTTGCCCGTCGGGGTGCTGATGGTGAGCATGAACGCCGTCTCGTCTATGATCGTTCCGTCAATGTGTGAGCCAATAAGCGCGACTCGTCTGCCAATCAGCTCTTTGTTCATGAGACAATTATCGTCTCAGGCGCAAAGCCAAGCTTGATTAGTGTGTCGCGAACAGCGGCCTTGTGATCGCCCTGGAGCTCGATTTTACCATCCTTGATGGTTCCTCCGCATGCAAGCTTCGCTTTGAGATCCTTGATGAGTTCCTTGAGATTGATCTCTTTCTCATCAATGCCTTCGACAACCGTGTAGTTCCGTCCGAATTTCTTCTTCTCGACGTACACGGAAATCTTTTGGCTCTCTTTGGCGATGGTCTCGCACACGCACAGCTCTTTTGGGAGTCCACATGTGTCGCATATCTCACTCATTGCTTCTTCTCCTCCGCCTTGCTAAGGATAGTGTGTATCCTAGCAATGGTCTTTTTTGTATGTCCTATCTTTCCTGGACTCTTTGGTATTGTACCCGTCGCTACCTGAGCGTATTCCTTGACTAACTCCGCACGGAGCTCTCCAAGCTTATTCTCAAGTTCAGCAGGCGCAAGGCCTTTGAGGTCCTTTGATTTCATTGTGATTCGCCCTCAATCTTTTTTTTGGCCGGAGCGCGTTTGCGCTTTGGCTTCTCTTCCTGTTTTGGAGCCTCCTTGGCCTTTGGTTGTGGCTTGGATTCCACAGGAGTAGACTCGCTAGGAACGATATCCGACTTGAATTGGACATCGTCTGGAAGCTTGATATCTGGAGGCATGATGCTGACCTTGACACCGATAGTCCCGGTCTTTAATTGCGCATACGCATAGGCGGTCTTGACACCCTCGGTGGCTATGGAACCTGATTTTTTCAAGTATCCTCTGTAAAAACGCCATGACTTGGCACGGGCGCCTGGGATCTTCCCTGAAATAGTGATCTCTACTCCTCTGGCGCCGGAGTTCATTATCTCTTCCATCGTCTTGTGACCTATTCCCTTGAACCGGTCAGAGCCAAAACGCTCAAGAGTGCTCGCGATACGCTCAGCGATGATCTGCGGCTCAAGACCGATGCTTGTGACCTCTGCGATCTCAAGCTGAGGATTCTCAAGATTGAATTTCTTTTTCAGCTGATTTGTGAGCTTCTTGATATTCTCGCCCTTGCGGCCGACAATCAAGCCAGGTCTTGAAGCGAATATGATAATCTTCTCGCCTAGAGGAGTCCTCTGGAGCTTCGTGTGAGAGTGGCCGACATTCTTCAACGTCTGGGAGATGTATTCCCCTATCTCAAACTCCTTGATATTCTCCGCGACGAATTTGCGCTCAATCATTGTGATGCACCTTTTTTGGATGTTGATTTGGATTCTGTTTTCGGCTGGTCCTTGCTTTGGGTTTTCGCTTGTGGCTTGGAACCCGACTGCGCCTCTTTCTTAGGAGCCGATTCCATCAAGACAACCTCGATGTGAGCCCTTTTAGCACGGTGACCATTCCTTCTACGGATGTGGAAACCCTGCTGTGCCGCGATGTGCTTGACATAAAGATTCGCGATCTGCAAACCTTTGTGCTGCGCATTCGACTCAGCGCTCTTGATTATCGTGAGTATCTCCTTGCATGCAAGCACCGGGAAACGGCCAGGACCTACCTTTCCTCTCCTGTGACCCAAGTTGTGATAGTGCTGTTTGAATGGCACCGCTTTTTTTAGGAGGATGACTTCTGAGAGCGCACGCTTGGCTTTCTCAAGTGGCATGCCTCTAAGCATACGACAGACCTCTTGCGACTGCTTTGGAGAGATGGGAAGACCCATACCTACCGCTGCCGCATGCGGCTCCTGTGTCCTAAATGAAATGGTATAATCACTCATGATCACTTCACACTCGCTGACGCGCTGCTACGAGAAGCGCCGATACCTGGAGCACTGTGCCTGACTGGCTTTCTGGTGAGAGCAAACTCGCCCAAATAATGGCCGAGCATCTCTTCCTGAACATCCACTGGGACAAACTCCTTTCCATTGTAAACCTTCATCTGGACGCCGAACATCGCAGGGACAATTATCATGCTCCTGCAGTGGGTCTCGACAATCCTTTTGCCCTTCTTGACTTCAGAGAGGATCTTTTTCTCCGCATCTGTGAAACCGCGTTTGATCTTCCTGCGCTGACGGGCAGGCAAGAGGAGCGACACTTCACTCAAGCTCATCTGCATGAGCTCAGGCGTGCTTTTTCCACGGTAAAAAAATTCTTTCTTTGCCATTGTTACCTCATATGTCCAGTCCTGCGCGGGGAAAGCTTTCCGACCTTTCTGCCAGGCGGAGCATTCCTTGGAGCGATTGTAGGACGACCCTTCTTGTGTGAACGTGACTTTCCGAATGGATGGTCGACGGCGTTCTGCGCGTTACCAGCAACACGGGGATATAATTTGTTCTTGGCTTTGTGTTTCCAATAGGCTGTGCCTGCTTTCAAAAGAGGCTTCTCCAATCTGCCAGCACCGGCAATTATACCCACGGTGGCACGGCAAGAGCCAAGAAGAACCTTCTGCTGCTTGCTTGGAAGTATGACTGTGACATCCCTTTCGCCTCTTGCTATGATACGAGCGCTAGTTCCGCCAGCACGGCAGAATTTGCCCCCGTCACCAGGTGTGCTTTCGAGATTGTAAATAAGAGTACCTTCAGGGATATCTTTGATCGCCAATGTGTTGCCAGGTTTTATCTCTGCGCTTGGGCCCATAGCGACATCCTCGCCTTTTCTCACTCCTTCAGGAGCGCTCTGCAAGACAGTGACGCCGTCAGCAAAAGCGACTTTCATCAAAGGAGCGGAGTGACCCTGACATTTGATTAGTTCTACGATTGTGCCTGTCAAAGTCTCGGTCGGATTTCCCATCGGGTGAAGCTTGATCTTCCCTTCAAAACGGAATGAAGGAGAACGGTAAGTAGGCCCGCCTTTTCCTCTTGCCTGCTGAATGAGATTCTTACCCATCTTAGATCAACCCCAAATTTGTCGCGACATTAATCGCCGGAGTGCTCTTGTCGAAACGCACATAAGCGCGCTTCTGACCATACATGATGAATGTGTTGACACCTACCACTTTGCTGGCATATAATTTCTCTACAGCGTCTTTCACGTCTTTCTTGCTAGCCCTCTGGTCGACTACGAAGAGAAGCTTGTTCTCTGACTCCATCATCCGGATGCCTTTCTCTGTAGAGAGGGGAAATTTTATCACGACATGAGCGTCGAGGACATTTGATTTTATCTTCTTTGCAGGCTTTGCGAAAATGGCTTTCTTTTGAGAGACAGATTTCGCTTGTGGAGCTGCCTTTGGGACAGCCTTAGACTCCTGCTTTGCAGGCTTGCTTTGTGTTTTGGTCGCCATTTTAGTTGAATAGGTCCTCTTTTGCGAGCCTGTCTATCGCCTTGTCTGTGTACAGAGTAAGACGTCCTGGCTGAGCACCGGGAGCAAGCAAATCGCAATTGACCTTGTTGACGGTGATAGCATCTACCCCAGGAATATTTGAAGCAGCCTGGATAAGGGGACACTCTTCGCTCACGACGATAAGCGGGCCAAGGGCACGCTGGTATCTTCGTCCACGGCTCTTCCCATGACCAGCACGGACGTTCTTGACTGACGCTCTTGCGAGCTCGTCTGCAAGACCCATGCTGTTTAGCTCATCTAGGAGCTTTTGCGTCTTTTGGATCTTCTCCAAATCGCCTGATATGATGAAAGGGAACTCCTTAGGGACAGCATGCCCTCTTGCCTTTACAAGCTGGACATCCAAGGAAGCCGCAAGAGCAGAGCGGATAGCCTTCCTGTTCTCTTTCTTGTTTATCTTCTGATCCCAGATCTTCCATGATTTTGGAGGATGAGCTTCTCTACCGCCCACTGTGCCAGGAGCAACCGCACCCACCCAGAACATACGTTCACCACGACGGTTGAGCGTCTTTCTTGGGACACGCGAGATACCATGGCTGTATGACCCTTTGTATTTACGCCTTCTTCTTGAAAGCTTGCCCACTTGACGCTGGCCGGCACCTACTAGCGCACCATAAGCCTGACGCAAATGAGAGTGAATAGCGACGACCGCGCGTTTGATCAAATCAAAACGTATCGGTTCTTGGAACTGGCTTGGCAATTTCTTCTTACCACTTGCCTTTCCGTCCTTGATCAGCGCGACTTCCATCTTCAGACCACCAGAGTCTCAATCTTTGGAGCTTCTTTGGCGACAAACTTCGTCGGACGGATCGCATGGGTTAGTCGGATAAGCCTCTTCTGAGGACCAGCGACTGAACCCTTGAGAAGGAGATAGTGATTCTTGACAATACCATAATGAGCGAATCCGCCTTTTGGAGTGACTTCCTCGCCTTTCTCACCGACTTTTAAAACATAAGAATTATGTTGGAATCTCTGATGATAACCTGTCTGACCAGCGTGGGAGACTGTCCATGAACGGTTTCCTGTCCATCCACCGACGTTTCCTGGACCACGTTTGGTCTTCTCGGATTTGTGTGAACGCAACGAAACACCAAAACGTTTGACCGGACCTTGGATACCATGACCTTTAGTTATCGCGTGGATATCGACTAGGTTTCCGTCAGCGAAAACGTCCTTGACAGTGACCTCTTTGCCTAGCAATGCTTGCGCTGCGGTGAGCCTGTCATTCACAGTCTTGCCTCCGATAGCCAATTCGAAAAGCTCGGGCTTCTTCTTTAGCTCGACTAGCCTTGGTTGAGTGTGAACAAGCAACCTGACATCGTAAAGATCTTTTGGGATCTCAACTGCTTTGGGGGCCTTCTTAGGCATAGGGACTTTCCTTGCGAAATCCTTATCATATTTGTCTGTGCGGATCTCGGCAGCCTTCTTCATGCCATAGGAATCTTTTGTGTATAGCGCCACAGCCACAACTTTGACTGGCGGACATTCAATGACTGTGAAAGGAACTGACATCTTGCCCTTGAAATTTGGAGAGAACTGATAATTTTCTGTGACAATCGCGTGACCCATACCGACTTTATATCCTGCGAAACCTAAAAGCTTAGCATCAACGATACGAGAAGTATAGTTACGCACTCTAGCGTAAGGTCGGCTTGCTCTGGCCCTGTGCCAGAACTGCCATGTTCCGTGTTTTGGGTTTCTTACTGTTGGCATGTTACTTCGGTATCGACCTGCGGGCCGATTCGGATGCGGACGATGGGATGAGCCGCAACGCTCTTGATATCACCGCTTTTGGGGCCTATACATAGAGTTTTGCTTCACGCATTCCCCTTTTTCAGGCCTTTCCTCGTGCAAAACCCATCCTTTCACACGAGATAACACGGGAATTTAGAGTGGGTTTATAAATATAGCGGTGGGGTTCGTATCGCGGTGTGACACTATATAGTATAATCATTTCCGCTTTCTTTGGTAATAATAATAGAAGTTATACGCGAAAAGCCACCATGCTATCAAGGCTGCCGCTCCGATGGAAAGGGTGCGATACTTGAAAATCGAGCCCGTGCCTATCACAGCAAGGAACTCGAAGAGAAAGAAACGGATCTGCGGAGAAAGAAGAATACCCGTAAGGGACTTGGTGTTTAACTTACGCTTCTTCTTGAACTGAAGATAAGAGAGGATGGCGGTATATTGCATCCAGAAAAGCAAAGCGACTACCATCAAAAATGGAGAGATGAGATAGCCACCAACGATGCCTGTCAAGACTACGATAGTTATTAGGATAATAGCCTCTTTGGGATTCTTCTGAGGAGTGTAAATCATGGGAAAAAAGCAGGAAAAAGAGCATAAAAGACTTTGGATTATGAAAAACAGGCGCAAAACCAAGGTATTTAGACCTGGATGAAACGCTAATCATGCACCTGTTTTTCATCCCTCAAACTCGCTTTCGTCCGACGGGCGTAAGACCTCGGAATTTAGTCTGCGGACAGCCCAGAGTGACGAGTTTGAGCTATGTAGTCTCTATATAGCCTTTCTTCGCCCTGTCTTTCAAGTTCGCTGTCTCGACCATCTTCGCCCGAAGGTTCGCGTAGTTGGCCGGATTTTTTATCTTACTGCAAAGATGATTTGGCGTACAGATCTGCAGATCCTTATAGTACTGCTCATTGTCGCAATTGGGAGGGAGCACGCCAGACTTTGTCCTTGCGTGATTGAGATGGCCCTTTAGAATCACCTCCCTTATCGGATCAGGATTCGATCGGTTCCAGCCCTCCATAAAGATCCCTATCTGCTCATGGGACCAGCCTACCGCGCTCAAAAAATTTGTCAAGATGAACATCGCGCGCTTCTTCCCGTCAGGAAGACCTTTCATTATGTTTATTATGCAAGGGGGAAACAATTCCAGAGGGACTGCCTTCTCCGGGACTGCGAACTCCTTTCTTATCATCGGAGCGACACCAGCGTTCTGCGGAAGCTTAAAATCAAATGCATTTAAGAGCAGTCTTGCGCCTTGACCTTTGGCCGCATCACGGACAAGAAACGGGTGCGCTCCTACGACGACAGATTCAGGTCTTGCTGATTCCTTGTCAAAAGTGATTATATCTTTTGGACTGATCGGGATACTTACCAATCCCGACTTCTCGTTGAAAGCGTAAGGCATACGATAAAGATGTCTCGACGAGATAAGCACTGTGTCGATGACAAGAACCTTGAAAGGATCAAAGACGCCATTTGTCATCAAATCATTTTGAGTCTTGCCCAAAGTCGCGGCCAAAGTCTGGATCGGCTGAAACTGGCTTAATCTTTGACCTAAAGGATCCTTGATTATCTCTTTTAGATACGCGGCAATTCTCCTTGGGCCTTCAGGAAATAGCGCCTTGGTCGGAACACCATTGACCTCTTCGGGGAATGCCTCAAAAGGAACGGCAAGATGGAAACCATGATTGCCGCTGAATTTTATCGTCACACACTCAATACCATGATAGACTAAGGCCTTGAAGAGGATGTCTGCCGCGATCTGGGAATATGCCAAGACGGGACAGTCGATGTCGAGGATGAGATCCCACCCTATTCGGAGGTCCCCCATCTCTTTTTTCTGCATCTGGGGAGTGAGTTGCATCGGATTGCTCCAAAGCTCTTCGGAACAGTGGAAAGATGTCGCGCCATTCTGCACCATCGCAATCACATCAGTTGGATGCCTTAACATATCCGGTCTTTTTCCGTATCCCCCATCCTTGCCATACCTAATGGCTATCTCTTTACTGTCAGAAAATGAGATGAGCGCCTCTTGGACGTCCTGCCGCTTATAGAAGTTGAGCCGCTGGGAAAGTCCTAGGTCCATACTCCGACGGAAAGATGGCAGTGTTATTAAGCGTTTTTGAAATGGAATGACTTTGGTAATCCACAACCTATAAAAGAAGAAGAGAGCTAATTGGTGCTGGTGACCAGAATATGATGAACCAAATAAAGACTGTGATACTCCTTGGGGCATTGAGCGGCCTGCTTCTTGCGATAGGCGCATTTGTCGGAGGAAGCAGCGGAATGGCCTTTGGGCTATTTATCGCTCTTGCGATGAACCTTGGTAGCTACTGGTTCTCGGATAGGATCGTGCTCTACATGTATAACGCAAAACAGGTAGACGCAAAGACCGCGCCAAGACTGCATCACATCGTGGAGAAAGCGGCAAAAATGGTAGGAATACCAAAACCTCGCGTCTACATCGTGCCAAACGATACCCCAAACGCTTTTGCGACCGGACGATCATATGATGTGTCTGCCATCGCCACGACAGAAGGGATACTTAAATTACTAGACGATGAAGAACTGCTTGGTGTCATCGCACATGAGGCATCGCACATAAAAAATAGGGATACATTAATCGCCACGATCGCGGCATGCATAGCGGGGATAATCTCATATGTTGCCATGATGGCTCGATATGGAGCGATGTTCGGAGGATTCGGTGGACGTGACAACGACGGACCAAACATCCTTGAACTGCTAGTCATCGGAATAATCACGCCATTTACCGCAATGCTAATACAAATGGCCATCTCCCGATCACGTGAATATCTTGCTGATGAGACCGGAGGACGGGCGATCAAAAACCCCAAAGCGCTTGCCAGCGCTCTCCGAAAATTGGAGAGAGGCACAAAACTTGCGCCATGGAACGGAAACAGCACAGCAGCTTCGCTATTTATCGTAAACCCATTTTCAGGGAAAGCGTTGATGTCTTTGATGTCGACACATCCACCGATGGATGAGAGAGTAAAACGATTGAATGAGATGAAGGTGTAGAGTCACTCCTCATACTCCTCATCGAAGATGCGTCTTATCGTATTTGCTTTTTGAGGGCCGATCTTGTCTATCTTCTTGAGGTCATCTTCAGACGCATTGACGAAATCCTTAAGGGTCTTGAAGTTCTTCAGGATTGGTTTAGCTAAGGTGGGGCCGATGCCTGGAATCGCTGACACAATGTACTCTTGGGCCTCTTTTGTCGATTGAGCCTTTTTCTCTCCATGAGGACTAAAAGGATCTGTGTCATGCTCGTTCTCTCTCTTCGAAAGGGATATGATTATCGAAGCGGATTCCTGAGAATTGCGAGACATGATAATTGGAATACCAAAACCAGCTGTAATCGCGGCAAGCATGCCACTTATGCTATTGGGATGGACCTTTCGGATGTCAAAGATAGACTGCTCGCCTTCGATCAAAAGGATAGGACGCCAGTAATTCCTCTTTAGCTCCTTGATCTGGGGCATGAGACGACCATCAAGCAGACTAGCCACGAAATCATCCGCCTGTTTATACTCGACCGCGACCTTTTCAGAGATGATGAAATCACCAACCTGCAACTGTTTTAGGCGCACATCCATATCCTTATCCAAGAGGGCTTTGATAAGGGGAGAGGCTTTTTCTCTATAATCTGCGAAGATGATCGGTTTGGAAGATTCTTCTGTTGCGAAACTTGCCAGCGTGGGTTGGTTGGGATCAGAAGGAACAGAAGATGATGGAGGGAGCACAGGAGATTTCGAGGGAAGTGTCTGGGCAAGCTTGGATTTTAGCGTCTTGAGAAGAGAGTTCATGCGTTTTTCCTTGTGATGCGCACTCCAGCGATACGCCTCATCCCTTGTACCTCGGGATAGAAGGACCACCACGTTGCCTTCCTCCTGCCTGCCAGTCCTTCCACGCCGCTGAATAGAACGGATAGCGCTTGGCACAGGCTCATAGAAAAGGACATAATCCACAGCAGGGATATCAAGACCCTCTTCAGCGACACTAGTCGCGACTAAAACGCTAAAAAGACCTTCCCTGAACTCTTGTAAAACCTGAGCCTGAATCTTCTGGCTCATCCCAGACTCCCCTTTCTTCTGCTGGCCCACGAAAACCTTGGCAGATATGCCTTGCGTCTCCAACGCATTCACTATCGAGAGGCCAGTGTCACGAAACTGCGAGAAGACGATGAGCTTGCCCTGTGGGACGCGTTTTAGGACATCTTGGACTATAAAGACACATCTTGGCAACTTGGGATGGATAGAACCGCTGGATTGGAGAACTTTCGCACGCTGCCTTGCGCTGATGAATCTTGGATCACGCACGAGATTCTGGACAGCCTTCACTTTCGAAGTCCTTGACTCATCCACCAGCCTATCAAGATAGGAAACCAACTGGGAAAGCCCTTGAGTCTCTAACATCTCAAGAGCATGAGAGACCTTGAGAGCCTCGGCAATCAAAGAGACCGCTTTCATGCGCTCCGGATCCCTGTTTGCGGCCATATCCGCGAAAAGCTGGCGCTGCAAAGCAAGAAGCTCACCTTTGTGGATCTGCGTGGTAGAAAGAAGGCCTAATGATTTTACTTGCGAGAGCTTGTCCTGTTCACACTCTTCGAGAAGCTTCTTTATCGCAACAAACTCGGGAGGGAGATCCACAAATTCGAATTTGATTTGTGTGTCCTGGACGTATGGAGCCACATCAGGGTCTTCAGGGGATCTGACCTCAACTCCATCTATACCTAGGTTAGTGCACACCTCTGCGATCTTGTCTAGATTCTCACCTGGACTTGCAGTAAGAGCCAAAACTTTGGGATTTTTTGCCTGCTTATGATACTCCTTTGCCAAAAACACGTAAGAATAGTCGCCGACAGCACGATGGGCCTCATCGAAAATGAGAAGAGAAACGTCCTTGAATGAAATGGATTTGTTGATAATGTCGTTTTCTATACCTTGAGGAGTGGCGAAAATGACAGATGCAGATCTCCAGAGAGCGGCGCGCTTGGCAGGCGTGACATTGCCTGTGAACAAAGCGAACGCTGAATCTGGAAGATCAAGATGCTTTTGGAAACTGGATCTGTGCTGCTCCGCGAGAGGCCTTGTTGGAGCGAAGAAAAGTATCTTGGAACTAGGGTCAGACTTTAGACGGAAGGCAGTGAGCATCAAAGCGATAAGAGTCTTGCCAAGCCCTGTCGGAAGGACAACAAGAGAGTTCTTCTGGACAGCAGTGGCAAAAATGGACTCTTGGTACAGACGAGGAGAGACATCCTTTAACATCAAGACAGACGAAGCAAAATAGCTTTATAACAGTTATGCAGGAATGTCGAGTCCGCTCACTGCCTGTACTTGTGGAAATTATACATCAAAGCGAAACCTATCGCATAAGCCACCACGACGTAACGCATCTCACTGTAATCCGTGCCAAGAAGGAAGCCCACCAAAAAAGCTAGGGTCATCAAAGAGACAGGCCAGACCGCCGTCCTCTTGTACTTACCAAGAAGATGACCA
Organism: uncultured Methanosarcinales archaeon; assembly: GCA_964359785.1. GTDB lineage: Archaea > Nanobdellota > Nanobdellia > Woesearchaeales > JAGWAF01 > JACQSU01. Next base: position 10,896 of record CAYHWL010000031.1, read on the forward strand.
AACAACGCCCCAGCTATCACAACAGTGAACCAATAGATCCAGCCACCTGCGGAGGTGAGGGCTAAGGTGGCACCTGCAAAGATCAAACCCAATGATGCAATCTCCGGCCAATCCTGGAACTCCATCTTACTTCTCCACCATAAACGCAAAAACATACCAGAACATGAAAGCCATAATGATTGAAAGGACAGAGGCTCCAAAGATCGAGATGCCCGCTGTGGCAAACACACCAAACCCTAAAATCGCTCCGAAAATAAGGGCGTATCCCGACCTTGAATGGAAAAAGAAGAGCAGACCATCAAGATGAGGAAGCGGAAGGAAAGTCATCAAAGCATAAGCAAATGAGAATTTCGCAAGCTCGGGAAGGAGGATGGACGAATCGAAATAGACACTCAATGCGACGCAGACCGCGCCTAGGACCATCGACACAAATGGACCAGCAAGAGCCACATATCCAAGATCCTTCCTCCCCTCATGATAGCTGAAGTGACCAAGCCTATGCACACGAAGCGATTTTGGAAACATCTTCTCCCCAAAAAACAACTGGACATAACCGCGGGAAAGGACCATCACCAGAATCGAGAAGAAAAGCCAATAATAACTGATCTCAAGAACAGGCTCAAGACTCCTCTTGTACGCCACAAAATGATGGCCAAGATCATGGATAAGGACACCTATGAAGACAACAATAAAGGAGGTCACCCATACCGCGAGCTGCTCCTCCAAAGAAGATACATGCGTGGCTGTCCGGAAGGACACGATAAAAGCGAACACCAGTGCCAAGACAAGAAGCCTTGAGAGCTCCCTTCTAGTGAGAAAATACGTCTTGAATAGATCCCATAAATCATGCCTGGCCATGACCAAATCAAGCCAACTTAGCGTTATTAAACCTTACTTTGAGGATATCGATTATAGCCTCTTGATGACCCGCCCCCACGACCGCCATGATAGGGATGTCCGGATTCGAAGCCATCAAAGAATAAAGACGATTGGCCATAAACTGATTACGCTCGACAATCAATACCTTGTAAACCGTGGGATAACGTCGTTTCACCTGCAAGAGAAGCGAATCGATCATATCCTTATCAGGAACCTTGCGCAGATCGATAGACACACGCTTGCCAAAAATGCTTGCAATCAAGTCATATGCGAACCTGAATTTCTCCCTCCAAGTCAAAACCTTGCCAAATCTCTTCAAAGTCATAGCTATCTCTTGATCTATAAGAGCAATTGGAACATTGCGTTTCCTGGCTAGAAGAATGGCAGACCTCATATCAGCGCCTGGGATAACACCCACACTTTTGCCTAATTTCTCCTCTATGTAAGCGCCGATCTTCGCGAATATGTATCCCTTGACACCAATGTAACGAATATCCTTGAGCCTCAACCTTGACTTTTCTGGGTGCAATAAAGCATACATCCTGCCCTGGTCAAGCTCGATGGCCAAAATCTCCGGATGGAATGAAAGCCACTCCGCTTCTATCTCCTTGATCGACTCCTTGGCTATGTGAGAAGAACCGATCAAGAGCAGATTACGGAAGCGCATGGGAAACAATGATCGCCACAGATTATAAAACTGATGAATACATCAATATCGTCGTCATCGCCAAGGAATATCACAATAACATTTATATACACGATATAGAATGACCAACCATAAGATAAGGAGGAAGACAAATGCTCAAACTCAAGAAAGTCACAGAAATGTACGACATGAAAGTCTTCACGGACGCAGGAGAATATTTTGGAGACATCGAAGAAGGGTTACTGACCCAGACCAAAGTTTCAGGATGGAGAGTACGCGCCACCAAAAACAGCATGCTAATCAAATACCTCGGATCGGCCAAAGGAGTAATCGTGCCACACCAGCTTGTGAAGAGTGTGGGAGACATAATGATAATCAGCAAGGCCGCGGTCCCAAACTACAGCGGCGAAGCAGAAGCTGAATAAAGGTTCTAAACAATATTTTTTTATTTATTGATATACTCTGGAACTTGACTAAACAAAGAGAGCAATGCACTTTTGAGATTCTTCCTCCCTATCAGGCGATCATGGGTCGCAGGATAAAGCTGCCATTTGCGCTCATATGGGGCACGGGGATTCACAAAGAGGATGCATAGCTTCGGATAGCCTACCAACGTGTCCCAATGGCTCAACACCTCTCCGAGGACCTCATGACGATTTGGCACCACAAGATAAGTTGGCTTGTCAAAAGGGATAGCCTTCTCTATCGATTTGATATCAAAATTGGACTTGATCAAGAAGAATTGCTCCTTATCCTTAAGTTTGACATAGACATCAAAACCGCCAGAATCATACTGTGTGTCCAAGACATCCAATCCGGTCTGTGATTTGGCATTGATATAAGCGCGCAGCCAAACCTTAAGCTCCTCGTGAGTATCCATAAGAAGAACACTAAAAATTCGAGTATATGAATATTACTGTGAGAACTTTTACGGCGGCTTCGCAGGTTTTGTCTCGTCACCATTAACAATCCAATAGACAAAGCCCACCATGATCGCGATAAGGATTATCGAACCAACAGCAGTACTAGACCAGTTCTGCCTCATGAAGTCCATCGCGATCTGAAGCCAAGAGACACCTGCATCGTTTTTTATCGCATTGAGGAAAATCAAGATTATCCCAACTAGCATGATTGTTATGAACAACCAGAACAACCCTCCTTCAAGCGCGACTTCCTTACTAGACGGATAGAAGCTGCCAATCAAGATAAGGAATAGGACGCTTAGCAATAAGAGGATGACAAACTGCGAAGAGACCATGGTAATGATCTCCACTAACCTCGCGCTAGCAATCACCATAAAGGCGATCACAAACGCGGTCATGCTGTTAAGATTCTTATTAGATTTCTTTCCGTCAATCGTGCCAAGAACCTTGGTCTTCTCAAGGATCGCGAAAACTATAGTAAAAACCAAAAGGAAAGGAAGAATGACATCATACACACCCATCTTGATGAAAAAATCTATGATACCCCTAAACATGCTCTCATTAGCCATAGATAAATGAGCCCATGCCGAATATATAAATGTTATTCTGGACGAACGCTCAAATGTGAGGTTTGAACTTTTGCGTTTTTAGTCGATAGGGGGTTCTTGATTTTGATCTATATTCT
>CAYHWL010000032.1:0-13804 GCA_964359785.1 uncultured Methanosarcinales archaeon
AACCTCGAAGAAATCTTAAACAAACAGGTTTTTGTCAAAAACGCAAAAGTCTAAGTCTAGATAGCCTTTTATAGTCTGTTTTCTCTATCTCTTATTATGAAGTTCCAGCGCGCAAAAGGCACATTGGATTATTATCCGCTAGATGAGTCCATAAAGTCTCATGTGTTGAACGTCTTTTTGGATGTCGCGCAAAGGTATGGGTTCTTGAAGGTGGAGTCTCCAGTTATGGAGGAGCTTTCTTTGCTTTCTGAAAAGCAAGGTGATGAGACCAAAGAGCAGATATTTGTTTTGGAACAGCGTGGTGAAGAAAAATATGGGCTTCGTTTTGACATGACCGTTCCTCTTGCGAGGCTGTTTTGTGAATCCCAAAAGTCCCTTCCAAAACCTATAAAATGGTCCTATACGACAAGGAACTGGCGTTATGAGCGTCCTCAGAAAGGGAGGCTCCGAGAGTTCTATCAGATGGGTGTCGAGCTTTTGGGTTCGTTTAGGCCAGAGGCTGATGTTGAAGTGATCAGCGTGGCTATTGATACTCTCAAAGGTCTTGGGCTATCGAGTGATGATTTTGTGGTGGAGATAAACAACCGTAAGTTGGCTCAGGGTCTTTTCGCGGGTTTCACAGAGGGGGATTTGGATGCGCTCCTAAGGATCATCGATAAGAAAGACAAGCTAAGTTCCGAGGATTTCAAGAAGTCCCTAAATGATGTGGGGGTCGCAGATTGTCAAGGATTGATATCCCTTTTGGAGTCGAATTTCGATGATCTAAAAAAGATGTCTCTTGATGGCCTTGCAAAAGAGGGTTTCCTTGAGCTTGCTCCTATTATGGAATTGCTCGATCCAAAGATGGTTCGGCTTTCGCTTTCTACTGTCAGGGGCCTTTCTTACTATACTGGCACGGTCTTTGAGATTTATGACAAGAAAAAGCAGTTTCGCGCAGTGACTGGTGGCGGTCGTTATGATAAGATGATTGAGCAGTTTGGCGGGGAGGCTACTCCCGCTACTGGAATGGCGATGGGTTTCCACACTTTGTTGTTGCTCCTAGAATCAGCCGGAAAAGTCCCTAAGCCTGATCTTGGTCCAGACTATTTGGTGGCACCTGTGGATGACACAGTAAGGGTTCAGGCTTGGGAATTGGTTGCAAGGCTAAGAAAACATCACAAGGTCGAGTACGATCTTGTTGGACGGTCATTAGGCAAACAGCTCTCTTACGCGTCGACAATAAGCGCCAAGCATGTCATAGTCATAGGCCCAAAGGATCTTGCGAAGGGAGAAGTCACGATAAGGGATATGGCGTCTGGCGAAGAGGCGCAAGTCCCGATAAAGGATTTGGTTTGATATGGAGATTCTAGAGCAGGTCCAGGGAAAAAGGACAAAGATAACAGTATCAAAGGAAGGAGATAGGCTCTTCCTCAAGTTCGGTGATGGGACAGAGATCCAGTCTATGGTCGACCTCAAGAACCCTCTTCTACCTCCTCTCACTGACCATTATTGGAATTATATTGCGCTTTTCCCTCTGATCAATCCTGATCTTAAGTCCATCCTCATCCTCGGGTTTGGCGCAGGGACGATTCCCCGTCTTCTCAATTTCTATTATCCTACTCTTGAAATAGACTCAGTTGAGATTGACCAAGAGGTCATCGACATCGTGAAGAGGCATTTCCCCATTGGCAAGATGAATATCATCCATGATGATGCCACGCACTATCTTAGGGTCTCTCCCAAATCTTACGACTTGATAGTTTTGGATGCGTTTGAGGAAGGTGATTTTGATGAGTCCCTCTTGACAGATGAATTCTTCCATGCCCTAAAATCTAGGCTCAAAGGTGGTGGCATCGTAGTGGGTAACTATATCTACAGGCAGGATATCGCCCAAAAGTATAAGTACTTCTTCGTGAAGTATTTCAAGAGTCGTTTCCGCTTGCAGATGCCCAGGTCCTATAATTATCTGGTCTGGGGTTCTGATATGGAGTATAGCGCTAAAGATCTGCCTGATGGTGGCGAATTGGCCCCTCTTGTGGAGATTATGAGAAATCAGACAAAGGTGTTATGATGCGAAAGGATCTGTTGGTCGTCAATTTCAAGGCGTATAGTGAATCTTCGGGTGAGCATGCCGTGGCGTTATCAAAAATCGCAGAATCAGTCTCCAAAAAGACTGGGATCCCAGTCATCCTCGCTGTCCAGTCCACAGATATCGCCCTTATCACAAGTTCAGTCCAGATTCCAGTGTTCGCGCAGCATGTGGATCCAAATCTTCCCGGGGCAAAGACTGGCTCGGTGACTATCGAGTCCGTGACACAGGCAGGTGCTTGCGGCTCTATCCTCAATCATTCAGAGAAGCGTCTTGACCTTATCGTGCTAAAGGATACTCTTGCCCATGCAAGAAATGCAGGTTTTCCTATCCTTCTTTGTGCAAAAGATGCGGCAGAGGCCAAGTCATTCTCACTGTTAAACCCTGACTTTATCGCGATAGAGCCGCCTGAACTGATCGGCGGCAATGTCTCTGTGAGTACAGCCAGACCAAACGTCATTAGCGATGGTGTGAAAGCCGTTGGAGGTATACCTCTCTTGGTGGGCGCGGGTATCAAAACACAAGAGGATGTCCGTATCGCAAAGAAGCTCGGTGCAAGGGGTATCTTAGTCGCTTCCGGCGTAGTGTTAGCCAACAATCCCAAGAAGGTTTTATTGGATTTAGCAAGGGGCTTTGAATGATTCTCATGCTTCCATCTAATCCTTATTAAAAATAGATATGAAAAATTTAGAATCTAGTATCTGACAAATTCATATTCTTTCACGATGATCCAGCTAAAGACCAGCAGGACCACAGCTCCGCTTAGGAAGTAGTATCCTGCGTCGTTTAGGTTAGTTGTCATAGCGACGTAGAATCCGTAGACAAGTATCGCGAATCCAGCTAGGAGGACTTTGTCTAGCACCAGCTTCATTATCTCGAATTCTTCGGTGCCGGTGAGTTTTCTTTTCATCGATCTGGTTTTTTTGCCGTTTGCCATGAGTATCACCTTTATTGTTTTATGATGTTGAATCCTTTAATGGCATAGTCTCCAATCACTCTATTGGTGCTGTCTGCGATGGTCAGGTTGAGTTTGCATGAGTAGACGGTTGGGGGCGCTGTGGAGTCCACCGCGATAGCTAATGGGATCACATCTGATTTGCCTGCGCTCACTTCTCTAAATTCGAAGGTGCTAAATGCGATATACATTGGGATTTTGGTCTTCTTTCCTAGAACATCTCCGGCGCCCAGGCCGAAGTCTTCAGGTTTTCCTATGGCGTCTGTGCAGTTGAATCCGTCTTTGATCCTGAAATTCAAGGTGGTTCGGCGGTTGTTTCTGATAGCGAAATTCACTGATTCATCTTTTCCCGATACTCTTATGTCGCTTGTCAGGAATGTGATATCTGCCCCAGAATCCGTGAGTGTTCTCTTGTCTTCTTCACCAAGCGAGTCGCTAATCGATGTCAGCTTGTTCATCGTTCCGCCAAATAATGATTTCACAAACGACAATCCTAATCCTAGGACTGTGATTGCGATGATTAGTACTACGATGGCCTCGATCGATAATTGTAGCGATCCGGATTTGGTCCTTTTCATGTCTGCAAGTCCCAGAAAGCGCCTATATAAACCTTTGCGTCCCCATTAAGGGATGAATTTTCTATTCCACTTCTACTAGTATCTTCCTTATCTTTCTGCCAAGTATCAGGTTATCGATGATTTGTTGGTCTGGTTTGTAGACTTCGTCATACGTTCGTGGCCCGCAATTGAATTGCTGCCTGTTGGCTGTATTGGCCTCTTTGTAGACGCATACATTGAATACATATATGGTGCCTGCTTTTGTCGTCCCTTGGGCGTTCATCCGATTATCCACTCTGATTGTGACTGGTATGACTTTCCTTGCGTTTGGTCCTAGTTCGAAGTTTTCATATTCGGACATTATCCAATTGTTATTGATATAATCGTTTTCAGGTGTGCTATCGCCTGTGATTGGCTGTTCGCTGTCCCTTAAGTATGCTCCTGCGAATTTGACATCCATCCCAAATGTGTGCATGCTTCCTAATGTGTTTAGGACGCCTAAGCCAAATGTGATTGCTTCTCCTCCGCGTGCTGTTTTTTTGTTGATTGGTATTATGACGGGTTCAGTTCCTTGGATCAGTTTGGCGTTGATCTGTCGTTGTGTGTCAGCGTCTATTTGTCCCTGCACTTTTGAGGCGAATGTGAAGTACTGTTTGACCATGTAGAGTCCGCCGGCGAATATGACTACAGACAGTATCAGTACGACAAGCATGGTGGCAGATATCTCAAAACCGCGTCTATTCATGCCGTTTTCCCCTGTTGGCACTATATATAATCTTTTAGATGGATAGTTAGGCTCTTTCTCTTGACCTGCTGGCGCTTGAAGCCTGTAGAGCCGCGAGATGCGGCAGGTCATCATTTTGCTTAGACAATCAATCTCATTCTAGTAAGCTTTAAAAACCCTTCATTGCTCACCCGTCGTTATGGCAAGAGCACGTAAGTTCGTCGCGTATCGCTTCCTTGAGAGGGCGTACACTAGATTCAGCAAGTATGGTGCAAAATCCTATATCCGTGCACGTCCGGTCTGTCGTGTTGTCCGTTTTGACATGGGCACAGAGAATAAGACGTTCACGCATCGTATGACTCTGGTCGCGAAGACCACTTTACAGATCAGAGACTTAGCTTTAGAGTCTGCCCGTCAGACTTCAAACCGTGTCCTTGAGAAGAATCTTCCAAAGACAGAGTATCGTTATAAAATGATGGTTTATCCTCATCACGTTCTAAGGGAGAACCCGCTAGCTTCAGGAGCAGGTGCCGACCGTCTTTCGACTGGTATGGCGCACAACTACGGTAAGCCTATCGGAGTTGCGGCTCAAGTGAAAGAGGGCAAGGCAGTTTTCCGTCTTGATATAAACGAGAACAACTTGGAGCTTGGCAGGAAGGCGCTTCACAGGGCCGCCTTGAAGCTTCCATGCACGTTCTCTGTCCAAGTCGAGAAGATGGCTAAGTGAATTTTTAGTTCACCACGGCTCTTGCAAGATCCTTGATATGTGACGCGAGCCCTTTTGTGTGGTAGTTCAGCCTCTGCGCATCCGCGCCATTTGGCAGTTTGTCTATCTCTTCCATCTGTTCTTTGTGCGATACATGCGCATTGAATGCAGGGCCAGGTGTGTTTGTGTGATATGCTTTCATCACTTCCAGGTATTTCGCCATGAGTTGTCTTTGCATTGTTTGGTATTGCGTCTTGTTCTTGGTATTGAGCCCTTTTAGATATCGTGATGTCCTTTTGATCTCATCGGCTATGGCTTCTAGTTCTCCGGCGACATCCCAGTCCCTCAGCAATTCGGCATTGTTTTTCTTGAGTTTGAGCGCGATCCGCGGATCCAGGAGCGCCGTCTTTATCACCCGTTTTGTGAGCAGCACTAGTCTATTCACGTCAAGGTCGCGGTGGAAGATGCTCTCATAGAAGTCTTCATGTACGCAGGCGAGCGAGTCGTTGAACATGCTTCTGATTGTGAGGTCGATCCTTCGTATCAACGTCTCGCAGGATAAGTCATTGGTGTTCAAGAAGTCCCGCGCGATTATTTTTGTGCTTTCCTGCTCGATTATCTCGATGCCGGAGAGGTCGGATAGTATTTTTTTTATCTGCGCTCCATCGCGCATCACGCTGTTTCCTCGTATCTCGAAATTGCTTGCTCCGGATAGGTATGCTATCACGATCTCGGATTCGATGTGTTTTATGTTTTTATCATCACAGTTTATGACAGCGTTCACTATCTCTTTTTCAGGGTTCTGCTCATTTAGCGCCACTGTGATCGTGTCCTGGTTTGGCAACAGATACACCGTGTCCCCTGATTTCAGTCTGTGGCTGTCGATCCATTTCTTTGGTAGCGAGATTATCAGGCTGCTTTTCCCAAATGCTATTAGTTTTCGGTACTCCACAGATTCAAGTATATGTTTTCTCCTTTATTATATGTTTGGCATATAGTGCAAGATTTTTGGGTTTTTTGCGGGTTCATGCAACATAGTTTTCAGGCATTTTCTTTATTTCGCATCTCTTGCGCTTTTGTTCCACATCATGTACACGCTGTTGGCTAAAAGTATACATCTGGTTTCATCTGTATCAACTTTGGCAGTTACCTGCTGGAGTGGTCCCTATGGGTGATTCTTCTGATATCCGGAAGGTTGTGTTGGCGCAGGATCTGTCCAGTGAGGAGATAAAGGCGCTAAAGAGTCGTTTTAATTCTAGAGGTCAGGAGAAAAATACACCGGAGCATATAGTTGCCAAAGAGTACAAGCGCATAGGCATTATAGGTGATGTCCATCTCAATAGCAAGGAGTGCAACTTGGAGTTTCTGCACAAGGCATATGGCTGGTTCCGTGATATGCACGCTGATTTTGTGGTCCAGGCAGGCGATCTGACAGAGGGTGAGGAGATGCGCAGGGACCAGAAGTTCGGTCTTGTCAATCAGGGCATAGACGCTGTTGTGGGATATGTCTTGGAGAGATATCCTCTTGTTGGGTTGAACACCTACTTCATAGGGGGCAATCATGACCAGGCGTATCAAAAGCATGCGGGTCATGATATCTGTGCGCATATCGCCAGCAAAAGGCAGGATCTCATCTATCTTGGGCAGAACGAAGGTGATCTCCCCGGCGATGTCATAGATTGTAAATTCAAGTTGTGGCATCCTTCCAAGGGTTCTGCCAAAGGCAAGTCTTACCAGATACAAGAGCTTCTCAATTATTTTGTCAATCAATGCGAGGACAAGCCTCAGGTGCTAGTGGTTGGTCATTATCACAAGTTTGACTGGATCTTTGAGCATAATGTCCATGCGTATCAGGCCGGCACGATCCAGGATCAGTCTGATTGGATGAGGACCAAGAACCTGGCGGCGGAGCAGAGGGTCTGGCTTCTTGATATCTATTGTCATGAGGGTCAGGTTGAGCATGTGACGAATCGGGAAAGGTCGATTGGCGATCTATTGGGGGTGGAAAGATGAAAGCGGGTAAGAGGAGTCTCGATTCGCTCATCAAGCTGCTTGAGCAGAAATCTGTTGAGCCAAGCCAGGTGCGTGATTTGATAGAGCAGGTGAGATATCCTTCGATGTTCTCCAGATATGATCCTATCGATTTGTCCAAGTATGTAGGTAAGGATAATCATATCCGTATCGGTGTGATAGGCGACACACAGCTAAATAGTGTTGGTGCAAGGTCCGATCACTTGAGCGCTCTTTATGATATCTTCAAGCGCAATAAGTGCGGGCTTGTCCTGCATCCGGGGGATTTCTCTGACGGGATAGGCAGGTATAAAGGTCATGCGGCAGAGCTCAAGAGCCAATATGCGGAGGAAGTGGTAGAAGATATCATCCTCACATATCCCCGAGTTGGCATCCCGACCTATTTTATCGGCGGCAACGATGATCGCACCTATCTTGATCTCAAACCAAGGTATAGGAGGGATATCTGCGCGCAAGTTGCCAGGCACAGGAAGGATCTTCATTATCTTGGTCTTAATCATGCCAGGGTGAAATTCAAGGAGGTGGTTGTTGAGCTGAACCATCCTAGGAATCTCAATAGGGGGGCTTACACCGCGAGTGCTCCGCTTCAGAAATTGGTGGAGTGCTATCAGGGAGGCTCCAAGCCCGACATCCTGCTTGTCGGCGGTTATCATCGCTTCTATAGTACGAACCAGCGTGGTATCAAGGCGTTCTTGGTTGGTGCTGTTGCTGACCAGACTGCTACTATGGTGACAAAAAGGCATGTCTCATATTGTGGCGGGCTCATATTGGATATCGAGCTTGACTCGAAAGGACAGCTAAAGGACATGAGCTGGACGTTTGTCCCTCTTTATAGGTGATGAGGATGCCAGTGACTCTAATAGAGAAATCCTGCGGTCATTTCGGTTATCTTAGATCCAATTATCCTCATGAGCACGTGTCATGCTCCCAGTGCGCTTATGCGGATCCCTCTCTTGAGAGGGTGATGGTGCCTATCAGATCCAGGCTGGCATTCGACGATCTGGATATTCCTGATTTTGAAGGTGAGAGATTAAACGAGTGGATCCGGAGGAGGATGCAAATTGGCCCAAGGCAAACTAGATGAGGAAGAGATCAAGGCTATGGTGAGGAGGAGCATAGCAAAAGATGTCAAGGAGATATCCGATCTGGCGGATTCGCTCCCTTCTGATGTCGTCTTGCAAAGATATATCAATGTGTATTACAAAAGGCATCTCAATAATGGTGATCGACTTATAGTTCTTGACCAGTATCGGGTGGACCAAGATGAGTATCATGTCTACAAGATCTTGGAGGACAGTCACGGCCGGCAAAGGAGAGTCGCTCACAAGCAATGCAAGGATATGGTTGACGCGATGGAAGCGGTCAAGTCTTACCTGCTGGATTATGGTCATACCAGACTAGATGGTTAAGTACACATCTGCATAAATTTTGTGGATTCGTATATACCTATGGCCGTAATGTTTTAATCTAGGCGTGTCTTTTCAATCCTTGAGGTGGGGCATGAGTGGGTAGGGCCTTCGATCGCACGCATTTTCCTTTGACACAGCTTCTTCTCAAGTCGCAAGACTCTGGGGTCTATTCTGATCTAGACTCGCTCTTAAGACAGCTCCAGGTGGCTGTGGATCAGGACGACCAGGATGGTGTTGTCAGGGTGATAGGCCAAGTGAGGTCGTTGTCGCTTGTCTCTAGCAATCCTCTTTTCACATTATTATGGGGCACGAGCGTCACTCATTTGGGTTCGCTTCGTAAGGACGATTCACAGGCGTGTGTGTTATATGATTCAGCCAGGAAAGCCTTCAATGCGTATCTTGCTTTGGCGCCAGGAGATCCCTTGATAACCTCGGAGGTATTGGAGATGATCTCAGGTTGCGCGGCGGAGTCGGCATTGCGTTGTCCCGAGCCTGCGCAGATGGCTGTCTCATTCTTGGAGAGCATTGTCTATCAGACGCAGGCGCTCAAGGCGATCCAGACCGCGGCCTCATCACAGATCAATATTTATGGTTCAAGTGATCTGGAGGCATTGATAAGAAAACAGGTCATCCATAGGAAGCGTGGTCTTGGTACGCGGTTGCTGGAATATGCGTCAACTTTGGAGCGTATTCCCGACGGGAAGATGATTGAGATCTCACGTGAGATAAATGGCCGCAGATGGAAGGGTCTTCCAAGGGAGTGGTCCCTGATTCATGATTCTGCGGTCTATAGCGTAGGGCGTAGGCACTCCTTATTGAGCTTTATCTATCTGCTCTCATTCCTGCAGTATAAGCAGACGCTTAGTGAGGAGGGTGGTTTCCGCGCGAGGCTTCATCTTGCCAAAAGCCTTTGCGGTCTTGGCCGTGCGCAGGCCAAGAGTATCTATGATGAGCGTCTTGGGATGTATTTTGTGGATAACGCCATTGCGGTGCTAGACGATCTAAAGGCGAATTCTCTGGATCCTGATTTCTTGAAAGCTGTGGATCTTACGCTTGCAGATGCGTATCTTAGCAGGGGTGAGAATCACAATCGGTTGGAGAACATCCTTGAGGCGATCCATATTGTGGAAGCTCGTTTTTTTAGGGATCCGGGTCAAAGCAGGATAGATTCGGAGGGGCATCGTCTGGTGGGCGAGGCTTATCATCATTTTGGGGATTATATCCAGAATAATACTGTGGTGCAAGTGCCGCAAGGTGTGCCTGCTTGGTTTGATTCACGAGATATAGGTTTCACTTCAAGGATGTCTTATGCTTTGTCTCTGCTTCATTATGATTATTACAGGGAAGGCAAGGATCGTTGTGTTGAGGAGCAGCACATCCTCGCGGCGCTTCTCAAGGTGAACCTCACCCAGCTTGCGAATTTTAGTAAGAGCGCAAGGTCCTACGAGTCGAATCCAGGTCAGTTCCAACGGGAGTTGCTCATCTCAAAGTTGGAGGGATATGCGGGGGTGTCAAGGGTGGATCCCAGATGGAAATCAACTCTGTCGCTTCTCGATTCCGTCCCCAAGGATTTTGAGCATCGTCTGCGTACGCAGTTCTCGCATGATTTTGGCGAGAATCTTCTGCGCAAGTCCATGGAAGAAGCCAGGTCTTTGGTGAGTGACATCTACGAGGTTTTTTCGTCTAGGGTACAGATTGATCCTGACGATCCTGCCCCTTACCTTAATATGATGCATGTCTTTGACATGCTAGACAAGGTCTACAACGTTGTGCCCAAGCGTCCGATTAATCGTCAATCGGTGTCTGAAGGTCTTGTCAATATCATCCGTAACCATAACTTGCTCACTCAAGCGAAATGGATGACGCGTTGCAGGGGTGGGTTCTTTGGGGATCTCTATATCTCAAATGCGTCCCCACAGGTGGTTGCGCTGATAAGGCAGTTGATAGCGCTCAAGCGCAGCGTTCCAGAATACGCGGAGCTAGCTCTGCCAGATATCGTGTCCTATTCAAGCAAGGATGATTGTCTGATGATGAAGGTGATTGGCAAGGATCTTCCCACCATATTTCAGGACATAGAAGATGAGCGGCGTATCCATGATGATGTCGCGAGATGCTGCACGGACAGGATCAAGAACCGGCTCTTTTGTGAGGATATCCCGATTAGTGATGTGGCCAAAGATATCTTCCGTCCTTGGCTCACCCAATGGATTTTGGTGGAATCAGCGTACAATGTCATCTTTCAGGTTCCTGTGCCGCGGGCTTTGCAAGGGCTTCCCATGCGGCGCTATGTCTCTCCGTTGGATTATCGTGAGCGGTTGGAGTCTTGTGTGGGTGCTGTGCCCTATGTCCTAAATGACTTTGCGCATGCCAGGCTTTTCATGGTTTTCGGATCCCTTTCCGAGAAGCTGGCGGCCATGCCTCGGGGATATTACAAGGATCATAACGCTTCCAATTGCACGCAGAATAAGGCGCTCGATGGTGATGGTTTTGTGATGGCATTAATCGATTTTGAGAATGTGAAATATACTCATTATAATGAGGATTTGGCGTCGCTGCTAATTCATGAGGGCACGCCTCTTGCTCCGCAGGAGATTTTTGATCTTGCGCAAGAGATTTGTCCGTTATGGAATTCCAAGAATAGGCTTCGTGCAAGGCACGCGTTGGATTTCCAAAAGGATCTTATCTATGCGTGTATAGACAAGATTTTCCACAAGATTGAGCATAAGCAGAGGGCTTTATGGCAGTTGGAGGAGTGGACTGCCACATCAGATGAGAAGGCCAGGATGGAAAAGCAGGCGATGGCATATCAGCAAGGATATCTTGGACGGTTGCGGGATCTGATTGGCTATTCCCTCTCTCACGGTCTGGTGGATGGCTCCGACAAGGAGTTTCTATTGGATCTATTTGGTTTGGTCAATGGTTTGAAGATACACAATAGCCCAAGATACAGCTCTCTTGGGGTTCCGACCCCAAGGGATCTGCTTGAGCAAGGGCTGCTTGATGTGCATAAAGATGTACACACATAACCATGCAATCATTATATTATGGCTTCACCAATGGATTAGTGGAGGTGTGATATGACCAATAATTTGTATCATGACGAACTGCTCTTGCCGGATGGCAGCCATACTCATAAACTTCTTGCCCAAGATACCCACATCCATACGACTTGCTCTGATTCAGATATGGGGATAGAGGACACTCTGCTTGCGATAATCAAGGCCAAGGAATCTGTGAACATCCGCAGGATATCCTTCACTGATCATGATACTTTCAATGCGTATTCCAAGCAGGAGGCGATATCTCTTGTGGCCGCCCTAAACGAAGGATTTCCCAGACATGAGCAGGTGTCATTATGGGTTGGGACGGAGATGTCGCTTCCTTTTCTCACAAAGGCTGGGAAAGTGGAGAGCATTCATTTCGTCGCTTATTTTTTTCCTAAGGCAGGTGAGTCGCAGTGGGATCTTGTCACGCGTCTTTCACAAAGTCCTATTCAGGATCTCTTTTTGGCATATCATGATAGGACTAACGAGCGTTGGTGTGCTCTGCTCTCGAAATTTATCGCGAGATATGATGACAAGCTGCCGATGCTTTACCCAAGGATCAAGGAGGAGGCTTTGAAAAGTGGGGTCAGATTGGAGTCCACTGGGTTGGCGCAAGGCCTCGAATCACTCTTCTTCAAGCGCATGGGGGAGTCGTATCCTCAAAAACCAAAGGATTCGCATGGCAGGACTGTGTGTTTCCGTCAGGATGTGGTGCGTTTTGTTGCCGATCTCAAGCTTGCTCCATATGAGGAGCTGCGCGGGCAGGTGGGTAAGGGTGGTGCTTGCCATATCCCCAAATCAGAGAATATCCATGCCGGTCTTGAGGAGGGTCTTCGTGTTGTGAACGATTTTGATTCGCCAAAGTTGATCGGTATCGCGCATCCTTGGCGATACGCTAGATTCCTAAATCCATTCAAGTTTATCCGCGCGCTTTCCCAGATTGGCTATATTGGGGGTGTGGAGGTTTTTGGTTATCATGAGCATAAGACGCGCGGCCCGGGTCTTAAACCTCCAAGTTTTGAATTGCTGGATGAGAAGGAGCGTGTGCCATATCAGTCGCTTGCGCGAAGGCTTGGTCTCACTATGCTTGTGGGGAGTGATTTCCATGGCACTGCAAAGCATGGCAACTGTGTTGGTGCAGGGCTTCCATATTACAGTCGTATCACTCAAAAGATGCGTATTGAGACCAGGGCTTATGCTGGCGTTAGGTGATCATTGTTGTCCAGGGAGCCCTTCTTCACATATCTCTGGAAGTCTCATGGTGAGGTATGGTCCAAGTATGTGCGTCACCGTCTGCGCCATCCTGGCGACGCTATCTAGCGTCTTTAGTTCATGGATGTTGCGTGTGGAGAATGCGGCTATGACTCTTTTGTTTATGGCGGCTCTTTCCTTGGATATTTTCTCTGCGCGTTCGTGGTTGAATTTGAAGTACAAATGGTAGAACTCCCGTAGTAGATTGTTTGCGTCGTTCATGATCTCTAGTATCTCCGGATTCTTGATTTTCGCCTTGTTCTCTAGCAGGTAACAGCACAGGTATTTGTACTCATCGCCCAGATTCTCAAGCTCCTCTACGATGTGGTAGATCATCGGGAGGTCTTTTGGGTTTTCGCATCCTTTTTTGTTTAGCAGTCTCCTTGTGAAATTAGTGACTCTGTTGATTGTGACATCGCGTTTGATCAAGTCTCCAAGTAGTTCGATATTCCCTCCTTTTAGCGCGCTGTAGGTGTCGTCAGCAAGCGAGAGTAGCAGGATAAACGTCCTGTTTATCAGTGTGGATAGATCCGTGTTGTCCGTGAGTCCTGATATCTCTTTGATCACGCATTTTTTTTCGGATTGTTGCATGATCTCAAATCCAACGAATTCGTCTAGCGCAGGGGCGACCACACAACCAAACATTGAGGAATCAGGGTACGTGATTATGATATTGTCGCATCCTGCTTTGAAGAGCGCGCGCAGGTATCTTGGTCCCGTCTGGTGGCTGTTTATGTTTAGGACTGTATTTTTCACTGATTCTGGCGCTCCGCTTGCTTTAATCAGAAGGGTTCCCGCATCTTCTACTATGTCGAGCTCATCGCCAGGCTTTATGTTATGGCGTTTGGCCCATTTGCTAGGCAAAGAGATGGTTAGTGTCGCTGACCCGTGTTTGACGATTTTGCGTTTCACACAAAGTTCTCCCGCAGGTCTTTTGGACGCTGGCGATTCAAACACTGTTCTTATGCAGTATATATCCGACGTATTTATACCTTCTGTGTGTATAGTTGAAGACAAAAGTAAGTTATAAATAGTGGAGTCTATTGTGTTATTGGTATG
>CAYHWL010000033.1:0-11240 GCA_964359785.1 uncultured Methanosarcinales archaeon
CTAGCCCCTCAAGCTAGCGCATTTGGCCAGGCTCTGCCACCCCCGCGTGAATGCGTGTGGCGAATGCTCTATGTCTAGGCGTTCTTTAGCGCCTCCTCGAATTTTCCGAGTTCAGAGCCGAGGATTTCTAGGGCAGTCGTTACGATCTCTGTCACGTCTAACTGACCCCATGGCTCTACATAGAAGACAAAGTTGTGTTCGTCTTCATTGAGTTTGACTGAGTTGTTGCTTGCCACTTCTGTGCAGTTTCCGCATAGGTGGCATTCGTTTGGTTTGTCGAGCGCGAGTTTCCCTTTTTCGACTTTGAACACATGTACTGGACATGAATCTGCCGTCTCTTGTGGGTTTGTGTTCTTGCTTGAATCAATCTCGATGACTGGTTTGTATTTGTACCATGCGAGGCATGGCCCCCATTTAGCGTGGTCTTTTCCAATGCCAAGCTGTGCTGTGGCCTCGACTTCGAGGTCTTGGCCTTTGATTAGTTTGACGATTGGGGAGTTGCAGACTGGTTTGATTTTTGGGTCTTTGCTCTTTAGTTCTTTTGCGCCGACCATTCCTGGTCCTTCTGATGATAGTGTCAATTTGACTTGGCAGCGTGCGCATCCTTCGTTGTTGCATTTGCATTCAGTTGTGAGCACGTATCCTTTCAAGTCTGTGGTGAGCGGCACAAGCCCAAGGCGGTGTGCTATGATCTCGTCGTAGAAGACTGAATTGTTCTTCTTGAATTCGACGGATTCTATCGCCATTGTTGGCACACTCTCCATCATCGTCCTGCGTAGCGCATTTGCGAATCCGGGATTTGATTTGGATAGGGTGAAGCTCACTCTTCCGCTTGCTTTGTCCGTTGCTAGGTATTCCATTTCCATTTTATACCCTGCGTCCTCGTTTTCCTCCCTTCTTTCGGCATCCGCCGTGAGGGATTGGTGTGACATCGTCGATGATTCCGATCTTGAGTCCCATTCGTGATAGTGTTCTGATTGCCGCTTGCGCTCCTGGCCCTGGGTTGTTTGGCCCATTATGTCCTCCAGGCGCTCTTACTCTGACGTGGATCCCTTGGAGTCCTTTGTCAAGCGCGATCTCTGCGCATCTTTTCGCTGCCATCATGGCGGCGGTTGGTGAGCTTTCAAGTCGGTCGGTCTTGACCATCTGTCCTCCGCTTGAGATTGATAGTGTCTCAGTTCCGGTGATATCTGTGATGTGAATCACTGTGTTATTGTAGGAGGAGAAGATGTGTGCTATTCCCCAGCGTAATCCTAGTTGTTTCATTTGCGTCTCCCCTTCCTTGATTCCGGAACGCGTTCCGGACGGCTTTTCACCTTTCTAGTGATTGGTGTGCGTTCTGGGTGATCAGCTTTGGCTAGTTCGCTTGATGGTGCGAATGTGATTGCGGCTTCTTCTTCGGCCGCCACGATGTAGCTTGGCATTGTTATTGATCTTCCGCCTACCAATATGTGATTGTGCACGATGAATTGTCTTGCTTGACCCATGGTTCTTGCCATTCCCTTTCGATAGACTAAGGTCTGCAATCTCCGGTCTAGGACGTTTTGGATCTTGAGGTCTAACACATCTTCGTATTTTGCTCCTGCCTGGATTAGTCCTATGCTAGTCAGATGTGTCATGATCTGTTTCTTTTCTTTTTCAGCCTGGTCGCTGTGGGCGGCGATCAAATTTTTGATGTTTGCCGCGGCTTCTTTTATGATGGCTTCCATTTTCCAGATTTCTTTCTTGTTCTTGAGGCCGTATGATTGTTTTAGTTCTCTTTCTGACTCTATTCGGAGTCTCTGCCATGGGTGTGCTGGTCCCTGGTACTTTTTCCTAAGCCTTTTTGAGTTACCCATTTACTTTTTCCCCTTCTCTTCTTTCTTGGGAGCGGCCTGTGATGTCTTTCTGATGACTCCAAGTCCAGCCTTTCCTTTGCTCTTGTTGCGTCGATGCTTGGATTTTGTCCTTTGTCCTCTTACTGTGAGGCCTTGCATGTGACGCAATCCACGGTATGATTTGATTTTCTTGAGTCTCTTCAAATCATTGTCTTTCTTGAAGATCAGATCGTTTGTGATTAGGTGTCCGCTTTCTCCCGTCTCATAATCTTTCCTGCGGTTTAGCATCCAGTCTGGAGCGTGGTGTTTGCCAGGATTCTTTACTATCTCGTCGATTTTTGCGACTTGAGCGTCAGTTAGCATGCCTGTTTTCGCTAGTGGTTCGATTCCTGCCAGATGGCATACCATATGAGAATACATTCCCGAGACTCCTCTGATGTACATCAATGCGACATAGATTGATTTTGCGCCATTCAAGTCTGTGTTTGCGATACGGACTAGGTGCCTAAAATTGTCTGGCATAGCTGGCTTCTTAGCCGGTGCCACAGGTCCCCTTGGTTTTTGCGCTTCTTTTGGTGCTTCCATTGGATTATTGCTCGGGAGAATTAGACATTCGCTGTCTAACCCTCACTCGCCGACATCGTCGACTCGGGCTGATGTGGATGGGAGTATTGACCCCTTTTTAAATGTGGCGGTTTAGTTCAATTAAGCAGCTCCCGGGATATATAAATCGATCTTAGACGATTATCTCACAAATTCCACATTGTCCATATCTTTGAACTGGATGTCCCCAGTCAAGAATCTCACACCTCGAGATTTAACCATTATATACTGATGGGATCATATCAAATGAATCTGCAAGTATCAAGCGATATCCTCGAGTATACCAGCAAGTTCCTGCCTAGACCCTTATTTCACAACCCTTAAAAGGACCTTCTTTCCCTTCGCACCTTATGAAATGGATAACCCTACTCGCTCTGTTGTTGCTCGTCATCGCTTGCCAACCATCTGCCACTAAGTCATATGATAGACAGTTTGTGGCGATGCAAAAAGCGGGCAATCTTTCACTAGTCTCAGAATCGATAGAGCTCACCCAGGTTGACGGATTGAAAGTTATCGACGATTTCAAAGCGAATGCATCCGTCTTGAGAGTGAAAGGGGTAGGCATCGGCTCGTCTATGGAGGATGTCATCGAGGCTTGGGGCAAGCCTGATGGAGTGGATGGCTATCCCACTGAGAATACGATCAACCTTAGATACGACGACAAAGCAGCCAACTTGACTATTGTCACCTTCCATCTAGTGGATGACTCTGTCGAGAGGATTGTCCTAAAAGGAGGATCAAGTTCATTGCTTGCTACAAAGGTCGCAGGCACAATCGACGATGTCGTACGCAGGTTTGGCAAACCTGATAAGATGGAGACGACCAATTATTACACGATCTACTACTACTATCTTGAGGGTCTGGAGGTCTATCACAAGGCTAAAGTAGTCCAAGGATGGGGTCTCATACGTCCTATAACGACGCCAGATATCTCGTATAATGTGACTATGCCTATCCCAAAGAAGCGCAATGCCACATCTGATTTGACAAATGACACTTTGATCGCCTCACCTGTTGAATAGGGATGCGGCTTGTCGGATTTAGTATCGTCTTTCTCTCTCTTGTCCTTATGGTTTTATCGTTAAGCATGGTTTCTGTTCCTTCCCCTCCGCAAGCAATGGTTATTGCTGCCTCCCCTGATATCATTTCTATACAGACAGTCTATCCCACGATCCAGATTGCTCCCGCTCGTGTCTATCCCATTCAAGTTGACCCTAAGATTCCCCCTCCTTTGGCCATTATCGACATAGAGGATGCTCAATTTGTCCCAAATGAGATTTGGGTGGATTCCGGCACAAATATCACTTTCCGCAATCATTGGTCTGTCCATGTCATTGATATATTCTATTTTGACAAGCGATATATCCCAGTGGCAAGATCCCCTAAACTGGCGCAAGGCCAGGAATTCTCGTTTATCATAAAAGAACCGGGCCAATACACTCTGCGAGACGTCTATTTTGGCTGGAAGGGCAAGATTATAGTCGAGTGAGTCATTCCCATTTTCTTCATTCCCAGAGAATGATTGGGAATAAACCTTCTCCCTACAAAGCATTTTATACGCCACCCGCTCTCCAAGCAGGTATGGTGGATCGCATCTCTTCAGGCTCGCAAGTGCTAGACTCTCTTTTGGCAGGTGGCCTGGAAAAGGATTGTATCACTACCATCTATGGTCCTGCGGGAGCTGGCAAGACCACTATGTGTATCATGGCGGCTATTCAGACTGCAAAAGAAGGGAAAAAAGTTGTATATCTGGACACAGAAGGAGGTTTCTCCATCGAACGTTTCCGTCAACTCTCAAGCGATGACACCAATATCCTCAATAACATGATTTTTCTGCGGCCTGCCACTTTTCCAGAGCAGTCTGACGCGTTCACAAAACTTCGTGATCTGGCAAAAGCCCCTGTCGGCCTTATCATCATCGACACGATCGCTTTTCTCTATCGCCTTGAGTTAGGCGCAAGTGAGGATGTCACCAACACAAACCGGGAGCTTGGCAGACAGATAGCCCTCTTGACAGAGATCACGAGGAAAAAGGATATTCCCGTTCTTATCACCAATCAAGGTTACTCTTTTTTTGATGAACGTGACAAGACTCACATGGTGGGTGGCGACGTGATGCGTTATGGCTCAAAAGCGATTATTGAGCTTCAGATCGCGCCAGACCGCAAACGCAGGATGGTCCTCAAGAAACATCGTTCTATCCCAGAGCTCACAGAAGTGGTTTTCGAGATCAAGAACTTCGGTTTTGTGGAAGTGAAAGACAAGAAGTTCAAGCTGTTCTAGAACAACATAAGAAAAAATAAAGAAAAAATCTACTCCTCGCTGAAATCCTCGAGCGTGGGTTTGAAGTCTTCGTCTTTCTTGATGACTCCTCGTCCTTTGAGGTACTCTCGCGCTAGGATATAGAACAATAATCCCAGGGACTTCTTTCCCTTGTTGTTGCATGGAACGACTAGGTCTATGTCATTTGCCTGGTTGTTGGTGTCGCAAAGGGCGATCACTGGCATTCCGATCTGCATCGCGTCTTTGATCGCGTTTCTATCCGGCCATGCGTCTGTTACCATGACTATCTTCGCTTCGGTATAGTTCTCAAGACGTGGATTCGTCAATATTCCTGGCGGGTATCGTCCTGCGATCGTCCTGATGCCAGTTGTGGTTCCAAACGCCTTGATTGGCTTCCATCCGTTCTCACGTCGTGATACGATTATGATATCTTCAGGATTGAATTGGGACAATAGATTGGCGGCTGTCTTGATCCTGGCGTCTATCTGTTGTAGATTCAAGACAGAAAGTCCATCCGGTCTTGTTTTGTAGATGAATTTCTCCATGTATTTTGTTCGGAATTTGGTTCCGATGTGTATTCCGCTTTTCAGATAATTCTCTTGTGCTACTAGCAAACTTTCTTCTGCCATTTTGTGTTTCTCCGCTTTGTGTTTTTATGACCTCAACAAAGCCTTCGTCCTTCCCCAAGTACAGGTCAGGGCATTTGGTTATAGAATGTGGAACCTATGGCTTGTTTTTAAAGGTTCCTCAATTTGAATTGGTTAGATTCACATAACTTACACTATAGTTGATTACATTCCTCACCCACCAACAAAAGTTTAAATACTAAGCCGGCCATATCTCCAGTATGGAAACCATTACAATCTCGAAGATGGAATACAATCGTCTTAAGAAACTAGAGGAATTAGATTTTGATTTGATACGTCAATTTAGTGGGAGTCTCCAAGATTTAAGAACTGGACGTTTCAAGCGACTTGCTTAGATATTCGTTCTGCTTCTATTCTAAACTCGTCTAGGCTATTCTTGATATGATGGATTGTGGATTCTTGATTTTTCTTGCCGCTTGTGGCTACCATTAACACTAGACGCAAATCTTCATAAACAAGAAAATATAGTCTTCGCTCACGCACTTTTTTCTCACGAAGAAAACGATATCCTAATGGATCACCAACATATGGATTCACTGCAAGTTTGGAAGGGATGATTTCTGCGGCTTCCCGATCAGATTTCGGCCACTTCTCCAATTCATCGTTGTATGTGTCGGTGGCAATCACGATATACATAAGGTATTCCCTGCAGAATCTTCATTTAATCCTTCCGAAAAATGTACTGTAATTTAACCACTTCATAGTGGTAAATAATCGGAAGATTTATATAGTGCCACGTCTATAAAGCCTAAGGTGGGATGAAATGAACAAGACTCTAGCTGGACTGATAATCGGTGCTTCATTTGCTATTGCTAGCCAGGCATATGGCCAAGTGCCAAATGATTCTATTCCCACCCCAAGCGGAAAGGTCACAAAAATCCAATTCTTCAAGGATTTTGAAAGGTGTATCCGTTCAGGTGATATGAATCCCTCCTATATGAAAAGTTCAGATACCGCACCTTATGTCAACTCATTAAAGAACCCTGATATGCGGCCGTTAATCACAGATGGATGGGATGAGGAAATCACAGATTTCGAGGAAGTTAAGGATCAAGTCTGCGACATCTACAAGCGTTTCACTGGAAGGGATTGGGACCCAAAGATTAAGGTGAAGTTCATGCCCGAAGAGAATTTTAAACGCTATAGGGCTGTGAGCGCGAAGCATCCTTGCAAGATCATGACAGAGAGAAATTATTACCCTTCTGGATGGTCCATACGTGTCACAGGTGAGTATTGTACAAAGCAAGAAGCATTACTTGGTCTTGTCCATGAAGCAAGCCATTGGTCGTCCAGTGCCGAAGACCACGACACCAATGAGGTTCAGGCGCTATTGTTCGAACGTGCGACTGGGCTCCTGATGGCATCTTCTCAAGGATATGACTCCAAGAAGAGCCTTGGCAGATCCCTTGGAAAAATCGAATCATTATACCAAGACACCCTGAATAAGTGCGGATATAATCCCTCTTCTTCGACACAAAACAAGATAGATGCTCATGTTAAAGCTTGGAATTATCTTAACTGCCATCCATGATTGTATCTAATTTTTGAAGAAACGATTTATCAGGGGTTTATATTTTGCAGATACTGCAAATACCTTGCCTTGTCCAAACGTAGGTGGATTATTCGCAATTACGATGTTGCTGCCTGCAGCACTTACAGTGAATGGGAAAGACCCAAGGCCCATTCCGATGTCTAAATTCTGTTTAGCCCAATTTTCTAGTGTCTTCTTGCCATAAGTGGATTCAAAATTGTTATATAAATTTACCAATGATGGATCGGCAGTGCCTTCGTTGATTTGTTGCCTGAATGCATTTACCCTGTCCCTGATGTTCTTTCCTGACATTTCATAATTATCGGCGCTGCCAAGCACCGTTTGTCGTGCTTGCGGAGGCAAAGAATTCCAGTCCACTTGACCTGTTGAACTTGACGCTGATTTCAATTCCTCATCGATTGAAGGGATTTTTTGAAGCGCAGACTGAGTAATTGGAGGAGGCGTAATTACTGGAACAGTAGCATCCCCTTTGCTTGAAAGTTCTGGTTCATCAGTCACTATCCTCGAAGCCGGGCTTGTCTGTTCATACTCTTTGCCAGTCAGACTCTTGTACATGTCCCCTACTTTCTTAACGCTCTTGTCATATTCTGATTGTGTGATGTCTTCCGATTCAAGCAAATCCTTTTGTGTTTGGATATAGGAATCAAAGTCTTGTTTCACCTTTGCTTCTGCATTCTCGCGATTCTGGTTTTTATTTGCGGAAAATTCTTTGGTGGCGATTGCAAGATTCTTGGCCTGGTCTTGTTTGGTGATGGATGTTTCATCTGGCTCATTATTTTCATATTGATAACCCTTACTCTCGTCGACTGGTTGGTTATCTTCCTTGATGGACGCAGTAGCCTTGGACCTTGTGGATGTTGACGTTTTCCCAGATCCTTCACCAAGATATTCATTGACCTTGGCCTTCGCAGTCTCAAGCGCACTGTCCCAACCTGCACTAAGAGTGCCAAGCAATCCCTTCCCATCAGCGCCTTTGACAGTCGTCTTGCCTTCGTCCATGGTGTATTTCTCTGTGACTGGATTCGTCCAACCCGGAGTTGAGTAGGTGCTGACTTGTGTCGCTTTGGTAAATGGATTTAATCCTTTTCGATCCGGTAATTGAAAGAATCCGACTTTGCCGTCTTTTTGTTCGAATCCGAATTTGTTCCCATCCACTACAAGGGATCCGCCCATCCCTGCTAGTTTGGAATCTATCTGTTTCTGATACGCGAATCGACGTTCATTGGCATTTTCGGTGGCAAAGAATTTGTCTCCCTGGTTTCCTTGCCATGACCATGTGTTTTTGGGACTTTGTATTGAGACTTCGCCGTTGGCTTGGAGTCTAGTTCCCTGATCTTCCCAAATATGTATGTCTGCTTTGGGCATTGGCCCCCCTCCTTCCTTTAAGAAAGAGACTTTAGCATACTCCCCTTGCGCTGTCGGCTTCTTTGATATCGTGTATCCATTGACGTTCACGTTGGATTTCTCTTCTTGTAGATAGTCCATTGATTGCAAGAGACCATTTTTAGTAGCCACATGAGTGATCGCTGTCCCGGAGGTGGATACTGTCTTTTTGGGGTCCTTATATGAGAAATCACCTATGATTGTATCCTGTGATAAACCATTTTGTGATGTTCCTTTAAGATAGCTGTCACCGGCTTTCATCTTGAAATTATCGACTTGGAAGTCTTTGGTGGGATTTGTGATCTTCACAAAGTCTTTACCCTTTAATTCCGGATTGCTTCTTGATATCGTTGACCCTTCAGGCAATACTGCCTTTCTTCCGTCGATATTGGCAGACAAGGAACCTTCCTTGTTCAACTGGATATCTTTTAAGGGAGTATTCTTAATGCTGTTATCAAGCGTAACCCCTCCCACCTTAAATCCTCCCTCTTTCAACGCTTCTACAGAGACTTTTGAGGGCAAATCCTTCGGCAAAGGGACTTCTCCATTATAGATCACTCCGCCCTTGGACGTGATCTTCGCATCAGAGTTTATCTTAAAACTTTCAAGTTTTTTCTGATCTTTCACATATTTCTCAAAAGAGTCCTTTGCGACTCCCGTATTAGGCAGATTGCCATCCTGTTTGACAAGATCCCCCCAAGGAGGAGTTCCGATGTTTTCTTTTGTGACTTTATCCCAGTCTAGTTTACTAAGTTCAATTCCTTTCCATTCGATAGGCTTTTGATAGATATCATCGCTATAGATCCCACCTGAATTAAGGCTTGCCGGATCCTCCGCAAATACAATGGGAAGCATCAACATCAATGATACTATGAAAATCGCCTTCCTCATTGCGCAGCCACCTCGATTTTCTGATAGTCATAATTTTGATGGGTATCGAACGCGAATACATAAACAATTGTTTTGCCAGGGTTCGATACGACCAATTTTCCGTCTTGATTCAAATTAGTATCCCAGTCTGGGGAATAAAAAGTGATTGGATCCCCCTCCGGATCACTTGCTTCTAGTTGGTATGGCTGACCTGCTTTTAGTATCAGCTCTCCAGGGTTCTCAAGCATTGGAGGGAGATTCGCATGATATGAAGATGCATAGATGAAGCTGGATGGGTACTGTCCGTTATTATCCGTCAAAGTTGTAATGGTGACGGATCCATTCAGGATATCAGTCTTAGGCGAATAAGGCAGTTCAGACAGCAGGGATAGATCTATCTGGTCAGGCGACTCTACTTGCCGTTGGATTATCTTATTGGCTGTGGCTATTATAGACACTATATTTGTGGAAGTTTGAGCGCTGTACTCTTCTATCTGCTGTTCAGTCTGTCCTGACTTATACCTGACAGGCATTGTGAGTTTGACAACTGCATCCTTGTCTCTAAGCGTGACTTGTGCTTGTGGTTTCCCCGCAGTTATTCCTGCGTCAAGTTTATCGAATTGTGTGCATGATAGTATCTCATTTTCTATGAATTTTGCCAATTGGTATTTCTCGACTTGGGCGGTGGTGGGAAGATGGTTATATCCCCCAGAATAATCATAGCTTACCCTAAGTCCGTCAAGATTCAAATATCCCGGATCAGGTTCAAGGTAGATGTACCCCCCTTGGAGCCCAAGAATTATCAACCCTTGTTGAAGCCGATTTTTAATGCAGTCTTCAGTCAAAGCAATTATCGTTTCTTTTAACTCGGAGGGGGCTTGGATTTTAGGGGACTCTTTATTTGCGGTGTTTTGGTATGCCAATACTATCGCCAACAGGATTATCGCTCCGACAATGAGGAAGACGGTGATCTGCCCGGTTTTTGCCATGAATTTTATGGCGAATATGAGTATTTATAGATATTGATGGGTCGTCTAGAACAGATCCCCTGCTCCACATCTTTAAAAGCCCCCTTCTCCTTTCAGTCTTTTATGTTATACAAGAGATTGACTTCGATTCTGCTCGCGTTATCACTAGGCGCGGCCTCTTCATTCTCTCAACCTGTATGGCATAGAGCGCATAAACCCACTTTGGAAGAGGCATTAGATGACTTGCAGGTCCGGCTCACTAAGAAGGTCTATCCCACTGGATCCGAGCTTTATCAAGTGTTGAGCAGTGCGTTTAAGGCGAATAAGATGACTGCTGATATATTCCTTGGTTGTGATGAGGGTAGATATGTGAGGACCACAAGGATTCCAGATTACCCTCTAAGAGGTCTAGACTGGTTTACAGAGGTGAAAGATTACAAGGATATCAAGGAGACCGCAGAAGGGTTCTATCGAAGTTTCACTGGGAAGGATATTCCAGCCTCATTGGTAGTGAAGATTCTTGATACTCCAAGTTTCCTTAAATATGGGAAGGACATTGACGCGAAGATTGAGGCGAATGGTTTTTGTAGTGCGATCCTTTACACGGATGGACGGCTCGATCCAATCATCACTCTCCGCCGATACCCGATTTTGATCACTCCCGATGGCCGTAGGCCAGTTCCTCTCAATAAATTGAACGCTTTGATATGGTTATCGCATGAGTTTGGCCATATGTCTTGCTCAAATCCGTCTGTTCTCCTAAATGAGGTCTACTCGCGTTGCTGGTTCTATTCCGTGGTTGATTATGTGAGAATCCAGGAGCCCAAGTTGAGAAAGCATTTCATTCTAAATTTCGTGGAAGGTATGAATCCCGCAAGACGTATTTATGACGGATCATACAGGCATTTCCAGGAAGAGCTTGGTTATGACAATCCGACCTCATTTGAGAGACTAAAGATCCTCCAGAGGATCATGGACACAATCAGCATCACAAAAGAAAAAGACTTCATGGAGATGATTAGGGAGTGAACTGACAGCGCTAAACATCGACTGGTTATACAAGTCCCATTGGCGCTCATCTTATGATACAAATGCCGCGTCCAGGATTTCGCTTTAC
>CAYHWL010000033.1:11340-13587 GCA_964359785.1 uncultured Methanosarcinales archaeon
GTCCCATTGGCGCTCATCTTATGATACAAATGCCGCGTCCAGGATTTCGCTTTACGAAGATGGCCTTATTTCCCGTCCATGATCAATTTTTTGAGTTCTCTTTTGAAGTTTTGTGCTCTGTCAAGTGAAGTTTTCGCTTTCGACTTGACCAGTATTTCCCCCATATCATAGGTGAATGTGCCCCTCTTGTTCTTCTCGAAAAAGTAATTTTCTACGAGTTCGTCTGCTTTTTGTTTCCCCAGTAGTTCGGCAGCGTCCTCTTTGGCTTCGATGAAATCATGTATGAACTGTTTTTGTAATTTTCCTGTCAGATAGAAATATGAGATTAGGGCGTCAAAAGTTACAGTATGGACTGAAATGCTTGTTTTTATCTTGATCCCTTCATTTTCTAATAAGGCTCTTGCCATATAGAACATGGAATAATAGCTGGCATTGACAACCCACAACAATCCATTGAAACTTGTGAATCCTAACAGGTGTTGTTTATCTGGATCTGTTGATAATTCATATAATGCTTTTGCCGAATCGATGGAATCTTCGGCATTTTTAAAGAAAAACTCTGTATGTTCTGGCTTTTCCTTTATTTTGATGATTCCCTCGTCTTGGTATCGTTTTACCCGAGATTGCATTTCTTTGAGTTGTTTGTCTTCGATCATCTAATTTCGTCCTCTTTGGATCAATCTATAAAATGTTTCAGCCCCATATAAGATTATGTGTTTGTTTAGTATCTCATTCATCACATTGGGGCTATCGCGTTTGGAAAACATTTCATAGACACTTTCAAAACTGATGACTCTTTCTTCGAAGGGTATGTTATAGTTTGTTGTGATGTTGCGAAGGAATTTCTCGTGGAAATCGACTTTGGAGGGATTGTCCACTAGTAATAATATGTCTATATCCCTAGGTTTATCTGAATCTATCGTTGACCCAAATAATATCAGGACAAAGTTGTCTTCTTTTATTTTGCTTATAACTTCTTCTGCGAATAGGATTATCTCTTTATATTTGGATTTGCTCAACAGTTCATCTCTTCTTTGATACTCGGCAAATGCGAGTATTTCGTGATGGATTTTGTAGTTTAGACTAAGATGTTTATGCTTATCATGCAGGATGATCTTTTCTTTGAGTAAAGGCTGCATTGCCCTATGGGTGAAGGACACGTGCATGCTTAATGCTCTTGCTGCTTCCCTTAACGTAAACGACTCAGTTATATGCCCAGTGAATAATTTTAGGACATTCATTGTTGATTTATTGAACTGCATGACATTCACCTTTATATGAACATATGTTCACTAAAAAGTATATAAATGTTGGTATTTCGAGCGGTGAAGTTGAGATGCCCAATAAGAGGACTTCATGGAAATTATTAGGGAATAGGCATTTTGTCTAGGCGGGCGTTATGAATATTAAGGATTATATAATAGACCAGTTATTGAGGAGCATGGAAAAAACAAACAAGGAGATCCATTGGATGGATA
The DNA here is from genome assembly GCA_964359785.1 of uncultured Methanosarcinales archaeon. GTDB lineage: Archaea > Nanobdellota > Nanobdellia > Woesearchaeales > JAGWAF01 > JACQSU01. The sequence goes on from CAYHWL010000033.1 coordinate 12,819, forward strand.
AGATCCTTGAAAAAAGCTCCATGACCTCCAAAGATGCTGATGTGATAAGCCACAAGCTCAAGAGCGAGATGCGCAAGAGATTCTTGTGATCCTTTCAGCCATTTACCATATTGTCAGCCACAGATTCAGCCATCTGGTCAGATGAGGCTCATTTCACTAGACAAGACACAATCAAAGTCTACAAGACAACGGATTTGATTAGGGAATTCGGATATCAAAGCAAAAATCGACATCGCTATCAGACTGCAAAGTACTTGATTGATTTTATTCCTAAGACTGCTCCAAAACCAAAAAAAGGACTTCTTAAGGTAAATCGGATATTAGAATATTTTAGCCATCAAAGGTTTGTATTTTAAGTCCGCTACAAATGCGCGATGATTATCTTTAGCAACATCAGGACTATAAATTACCAGATTGTTGTTTGTTTCCATCACATAAGTGGGATATCGTTTAACTAAGCCCAAATTATTTTTTACCCAATTTTTGAAGTTATCTTCACCATATTGGGCATAAAACTGTTTTAATAGGGGATCATCGTCAGGCACCTTTCCGAATGCATCTGGTGCTTTAAAATCACGAGGTTGTGTGCTGGATAGCATATGCTGCTGGATATCCGCTGGAATTTTATTAAAATCTATTTGGCCTGACCCAAAAGTACTGCTTTGAACTGCCGATGATACCGCCGAGGCAATCAACTCTGAATTGGAAGGATTTGTAGTCTGTCTAGGTATTTGTACCCCACCAACCGCTGGCGTTCCCCCTGCTCCCC
>CAYHWL010000034.1:0-13428 GCA_964359785.1 uncultured Methanosarcinales archaeon
CATATGAATCTTCGATTTCTGACCCGGCTATGCGAACATGGAGTCCGGAAGCTTCCTCCGAGAATTGAACTCGGGACCTCGTGATTACCAATCACGCGCTCCACCACTGAGCTAAGGAAGCATCTGGATTGCTGATTTTATGAGGGGTTTTAAAGCTTTGCCGTGGGATGGGTGGATTCTCATTACGCGAAATATGGAACTGTAATCCGTAACATATAAATAGTGCCAGTATAGCTTTTAGTATACTATATGAGGTGACACCCATGAAAAAATTAGCGATATTCATCGCGTTTGTCTTGCTTGTCAGCACCTGCGTCCAAGCGGCCGCTTTACGGGACGTAGTGCAGAAAGCAACAATCACAGACGCAATGAAGGCGCGTATCTTGAATTACGCGAAGTATCAGGCACAGGTCGCGGAGCAGAGCAGGCGAGCTATAGCTTCACAGCCTGCAGTCCCAGCTAAGCTAAACAACACAGGAAGGCAAAGCTATATCGGGCTAGCAGGACCAAGCACGAGAAACACCGTCGATGTCAAGACAACTGTTGGATCCATCACAGGCAAACTCAATAGCTTCCAGAGCAGGAATGTTCGATTGCGCGCGTATGGCGCAAGCAGAGCCCCAACCAAGTGATTTTCTTTATTTTATACTTTTTTTTCCTATATCACTGACTTGATCCAATCCCAAAGAGTCTGCCAGAAACCTTTGACGGGAGGCTTTGAAACATTCATCTCGGGCTTGGCGACTTGAGAGGGTGCATCCACTGAAGGCTTCTTGAGTTGGACTGGGACAAGGGATTCGTCGAGTTGTGGAGATGATCCACACAAACTATCCACGCAAGTGTCATTCTCGCAGACCGAAGCGGAATCACAGGATTCACCATCTTTTTTGAGTGTTATAGGGAGCCTTTTCTGACAGAGGATACCAAGCGATCTGTCTTTTTCGCCTTCCCCGACACAGACTCCTTTGTATCTGCAGCCTTCACAGGAGACCACTTTGGTCACTTCCCAGATGGTGTTGTTTTTGCTATTCAATCGCTGAAGGTATAATGAGAATCCTGGAATAGACTTTGAAGTGCCTTCATAGATATTATAGGAATCGTTTTGGATAGTGACTATCGCTGCTCTGGGGCAGGTTTTATTGCCGATGCAGACATATTCCTTGATACTGGCATAATGCAGGGTAAAATCCGGATCCTTGAAGACCGCAGTATCCTTGAGCTCTAATTTGAACTGCTCACCGAAATTTGCATCTACTATGACTCCCTCTTTTTCCGCGGCTGCCACAGTAGTATTCACGCCGGATCTTATCATCTGGACGAAAGCGACGTAGTCTTGGGTGTCTATCGCGCCATCGCCGTTGATATCACAAGATTTGCCAGTAGGACAGTGGCCCAATTCCGCGATCGCTTTTCTAAGGAGCACAGCATCAGCTAGGGTGAGATCCCCGCTGTTGTCATAGTCGAAATCGGCGGCATAAGCATACGATGCAACGAGCAAGAGGATCAAGATCAGTTTTTTCATCAGTTGGAAAACCAGAAACCTTGATATAAAACTTATGGAGGTGATATGCTGGGAGGGGGCAGGTCCTCCTGGGTTCTATCGTTACCTGAAAAGATGTGTTCGGCCTGATGATGGCGGCCTTCATCCTCACCGAAGCCGTTTTAAGAAACCTTTAAAAGGGGTTTGCCTCTTTGCCGAGATAACGCGGGCTCGTAGCTCAGTGGAAGAGCACCTGGCTCTTAAAGAAACTGCGTTTGCGCGGTTTTAGAAGCAACCAGGGGGTCGCGGGTTCGAACCCCGTCGGGCTCAGAGTTTCTTAGATGTATGTAATCTGGATTTATGGCAAGTCAATCGGAAGTATACCTATTTTTCATAATGTTTAAAAACACAATGGGGGTAGCAATGGAACATGGCAAAACAATCCCGAATTCAAACAAAAAAGAATGGATCCAACTCATATCTGATAGCAGCGGTCGCAGTCATCGCAATCCTCATCATCGGAACGGTGTATTATTACAGCGATTATGGCCCAAAAAAGTCGAAAGATTACTCCAAACTCAAAGGAAACGTGTCTTTGGCGAAATCGAATATAACTGTCGAACCGTTTGTCGAACCCGCAGTCTGGGCATTCAAGGATGTATATAACGCTGTGCGCCACCTAGACAAGAAATATGAGAGCGTAGGCGCGGATCTCCATTCTGAATCACTTCGGAAGGGTGTTTGGGTCAACACCAACGCGGCGGATGACTATCTAGCTGACTTGGAGTTCTTATCAAGGAGAATCGGCAACAACACAGTCGCCAGTCAAAGCAAATCAATAGCTAATCTCCTTGAGGGAAGGCAAAAGATGATCATCTCTGAAAAGTATTTCCAGCAAGCTCTGTCCTATGGCATGCATGGAGTATTCACAAACAATTATAACTGCGAAGACCGCGAGATAATCCTCACTGCAAGCAAGTTGTATAACCAATCACAAATGTATGGATGGAGAGCTATGGCCGCGCTTGATAGGTCACTTTCGTATTATGAGGGAGCAAGGGAGTATATAGGGATCAATACTCCAACACAGAAAAACAGGCCAGCATTCTATGACAACGTGTTTTTGGACATCGCGAATCTGGTGACCACGAACTATGCCGCGCTAAACGATTACTGCGATGGCACTGTGCGCAAACAGAATAATCGTGGTGTGATTGTAAAAGGCACTCTGCCGACTAACGGTACAAGCGCATGATTAATAAATCTGCGGAAGAGGGATTTGCGCATGAGTAAAGCGCTTTTAGTCGTGTTGGTCTTTCTTGTCATTGGAGGATTGCTAATCAAATACGACACCGATAGCAACGGGGGAGACTTCTTGGGCAAGTATCTTGGATGGCTTAAAGTGCTTGGCGGGAATGTCAGGAGCGTGACCACTAACGCAGTGATAGATTATACTTGGCTGCCCAATACCACGCTAAACGGCACAAAGTCACGCTAGTCTTCTGTTGGCTAGAATTTCTGCCGCCTCTCTTGGCGAGATGCCTTCGCTTAGTACACACTCATGATCTGCAAATATGGCTGGCGAATCTGGCAAAACTTAAAATAGGTCTTGTTCACTTGGAATCTTATGGTAACTGAACCTGAATCTGTCGATCAATTAGTCTATTTCACTAACCGCACTGTCTTTGGAAAAGGCCATGTGAAAGCATGGGTATACAAAGCCATATGCCCCAAATGCAAGAAGGAGAGGATGGGAAAACCTGTTGGCAAAGACGGAAAAGTGAAGATACGCGCAAAAGAATATGTGTGTCCCGCATGCAAGTATACTGTCGAGAAAGGAGAGTTTGAGGACACCCTTAACTGCGAGATAAAATACACCTGTCCAAAGTGCTCCAAAACAGGTGAAGCTGTCGTCCCCTTCAAGCGCAAAAAAGTGAAAGTCTTTGACGAGGAAGCAGGCAAGGAAGTATCTGGCGACGCGATCAAATTTACTTGCGGAAGCTGTAAGGCAGATATCGCAATCATCAAGAAGATGAAAGCATAAAAAGGACTTTGTCTTATCTTGGGGTATGACCGAAGATATAAGGGTATATGCTGTCGCCATCTATAGAAAAAAGGATGAACATCTGATAAATGGATTAAAACGGTGTGGAGTATGCGTAAAGAGCTATCGCGGCTCATCAACTGCCATCGACGCGAATTTTCTCAACATAGGGGCTCTAGAGGCTGAAACGCTCACAAGCGTGATACTGATGAACAATCTGGGGAATATGGTGGGGAAGTTCACAGGCGAATTAGACCCTGCTTTGATACGTGAAAAGATAATCCGATACGCCGCTTGTGAAGATCAGAACTCTGTCTGGTTCGAGACGTTCTATTCCAATAATGATAAGTCCGCTTTTGAGGAAATATTGACAAAACACTATCAATGTAAAGTCGTGAGGAATGACCTTAACCGAAATGAAGGAAAGATCCGCGCACAAGCAGTAGGCGTGACTGGAGCTGGGTCCTTCATATATTGCCCTCATGGGATGCTCCACCTCAAATGTGACACCCCTAATCTGGAAGCCGCGCTGAAGGGATGCGCGACGTATCTTACCAATGAGAATGGGTTTCTGGCTCAAATCTCAACGGGGGATATCAACGATCTTAGATTGAGCACAGTATTGCGTGCGATTGGAAAGATAAATGATCGCAGAATCATCAGCCATCAATTGAAAGTCACGTTTGGCACACCCAGCGCAAGGGGATACAGCCCAGATATCAAACTCGTCAAGAAATCTTAACCCAGAATGGCTACACATGAGTTGTCTTGACAGGCGCATCTGCCTTGACCGCAATCCAGAGTCCCTGGGACGCAGTCTTGGGAGCACATAAGACCTGCGCAAGGACTCTTTTGAGATCTTGTAGTGCAACTCTTTGGATGACAGCATTCGCTTGGGACGCAGTCAGAATCCTGCTGACAGGAAACTTGGATCGGATTCTCCGATGGCGGAACCGGAGGGAGGTCTTCTCCTATGACCCCTGGATTACTAGGATCCTGTCTTGGACTAGTCTTCTCAATGGACTGGGTGCAGGAAACAAGCAAGATCAAGACAAGGAAAAATAGTGATTTCATGCAAAGGACGGTGTGATATGGGTTTTAATGCGTTACGGATTTCGAATCCTTGGGCTTTTTAAATAGGCGGCGTGACATACCTCCTATGGCAACCAACCAAAACGAAGTGAGAAACATTGAGGAACTACTTAAGAGGATGACGGGAGATCAGATCGTGGTACAGCTTTTTGATACAGGGGCGCAGATAGCATGGTTTGAATTGGTCAGTCTAAAAAGTGTGGTCAATAACCAGTATGCTCACGGAGGGATCGTCATGGAACAATACAACAGAGAAGGGTTAAAAGAATATCTGGGCTCGATAAGTACTGATAGTTCTTAAGCGGCAGACGGCTGTATAGGGTATGACTCGGTATCAATTGTTAGATGTGATCCTGATATCTATAGAAAATCACCTTATTTTCGGATGTCTGGGAACAAATGCAAGGTGATTTTTTAATAATCAAATCACATCTTGATTGGAACTTAAACTCCGATTATTAATGTGATTTGATATAGATTGGAGAAGACCATCTCTGAGATGACTGATGATGAGGTGCTTGCGGAGTGCTATCATTCTTCTGGCGATGTCTGGCTATGGAAGATGACCGCCACGAAGTATTGTGAACTGCAGGGTAACTCGCTTTGGGCGATAAAAGCAGGCGACAACTATTACTGCAAGGAGAGGTGAGAAGGCTTTCTAGACTCAAGAAATATTATGGGTGATAACGTTTATAAATGCACATCCACGCAGGGCTTGCTATGGCAGTGAAGAAAACGGTCAAGGCTACGAAACCTATCGTTAAAAAGGCGATCGTGAAGAGACCTGCAGTCAAAGTAGACAAGGGATTTGACCGAATCCTTGTCACCAGCGCACTGCCATATGTCAATAATGTACTCCATCTGGGCAACATGGTCTGCATCATAAGCGCGGACGTCTACACCAGATATCTTAGACTGCGTAAAGCCAATGTGATATCTGTACTGGGGACTGATGAACACGGAACCACCACAGAAGTCAAGGCCTATGAAGAAGGTCTGACATCAAGACAGCTGTGTGACAAGTACTACAAGATCCATAAGGAGATATATGAATGGTTTGAGTGCAGTTTTGATTGTTTTGGACGCACTTCATCCGAAGAGAACAAGAAGGTCACACTTGAGATATTTAACGACCTATCTAGGAACAAATGCATAATCGAAAAAGAGATGGAGCAATACTACTGCTTCAAATGCCAGAGATTTCTAGCTGATCGTTTCGTTTCTGGACACTGTCCACACTGCAATTATCTGGAAGCCCGCGGGGATCAATGTGAGAACTGCGGGAAACTGCTTGACGCAACAGAACTCAAAGATCCAAAATGCAAAGTCTGCGGCGAGACGCCTGTAGTGAAGGAATCATCGCATCTGTTTATTGACTTGCCCAAGATCGAGAAGGATCTTACCGCATGGATCAAGAGTGTCGAGGACAGATGGAGCGTGAATGCGCGCACTATGACTGCCGCGTGGCTAAAAGAAGGACTCCGTCCCCGCTGTATCACCCGCGATCTGAAATGGGGAGTGCCTGTCCCAGGCTATACTGATAAGGTATTCTACTCATGGTTTGACGCTCCTATCGGATACATCGGGATAACTATAGAGTCTAGAAAGGACTGGAAGGATTGGTGGCAGAATCCCAAAACTAGGCTTGTGCAATTCATGGGGAAGGACAACATCCCATTCCACACCATCCTTTTCCCCTCATTTTTGATCGGGACAAAGAAACCTTGGACTCTCGTGTCAGACCTATCTGTGAATGAGTTCTTGAACTACCAAGGAGGACAGTTCTCTAAATCACGACATCTGGGCGTGTTTGGGGATAACGCACGTGATACGGGGATACCTGCCGATGTATGGAGGTATTATCTGATGGTAAATAGGCCCCAACAGACAGACACTGATTTTAGCTGGGATGATCTGCAGGCGAAGATCAACTCTGAACTTGTCGGGAATTTTGGGAATCTAGTGAACAGGACACTTACTTTTTCCAATAGATACTACAAAGGTGTTGTCGACAAGATAAAACTGGAGGAGAAAGATGCCATGTTTGTGGCTAAGATACGAGCTCGTGAACACATCGTAAAAGACCGGATGGATGAGATAGACCTCAAAGAAGCTCTCAAGGAGATAATGTCGATCTCTCGCCTTGGAAACGCTTACTTCCAAGAGAATGAACCATGGAAAATCATGAACACCCATCCAGTGCGCGCAAGTACGGTGATTGGCGTCTTGGTGAATCTGATAAAAGACCTTTCTATCATGATAGAACCATTCATGCCAGCCGCCGCTGTGCGCATCAGACACCAGCTTGGGATGGGATCCGCTAAATTGAACTGGGACCATCTTGGTCTGATGGATATCAAAGAAGGACAACGCCTTGGGACCCCAGAGATACTATTCCAGAAACTTGAAGACAAATATGTGACTGACCTGAAGACCACCTATGGCGGTGAGAAGGAGTTTGGGTTGAATCTGCTTGTCGCCAAGATCACCTCTTGTAAGGACCATCCTAACGCGGAGAAACTCTATGTCCTGGAGCTTGATCTTGGACCTCATGGGAAGAGACAGATTGTCGCTGGGGTCAAGGCACACTACAAGATAGATCAGTTGATCGGACGAAAGATAGTGATCGTCGGCAATCTTGCGCATGTCCAGCTTCGCGGGGTTGAGTCGCAAGGGATGCTGCTTGCCGCAGAGAAGGATGGCAAAGTCGTCTTGTTTGATGTCCCCAAATCAGACCCTGGAGATGAGGTACGAGTCTCTAATTGGAAGAATAACCCAAAGACTATCACTTATGATGAATTCTCGAAGATTGTATTGACTACCAAGGGCAAGAAAGTCGTGCATCAAGAGCACGTGTTGCATACTCACAAAGAGGATGTGGGGGCGGATGTGAATGACGGGGCGAAGGTGAAATAAGCGAAATAGGGAGGGCGTATCTTTTTATATCATCTGACTGTGGATAAGAGCATGGCGCTTGAAGAATGTGTGAGGATGTTATTTAGCGCGTATCTCGCAGGTTTTGTAGGAGCGGCAGGCTCTCCTTTCTTTGTGGCAGATATGATCCATCTACATCGAGGAAAGAAAATCATCTATATCACACTTGAGTGTAGCCATGAACTTATGGATATGGCAAACGGATTATATGATAAATCCCAGAGTAATGGATGTAACACTCCTTCCCCTAACTATGGTCTGGCGCCTGGGGTAACTATAGGTTTAATCGTAGCTCCTGCCGCAATGCCATGTGTGGCGCTTTTGGAATTTTCTCGTTTGACCTATGATTGGTACTGTAATAATGAAGACCGGAGTGTATGAGCTTGATTACAAACTGGGTACATACCCCGCCGCTTGCGGCGTCAGTTTGTAATCTTGAAAATGCCGGTTGCATAGCAAAAAATATGCCGCATACAACAAATTTGTCGTGTCAAATTTGTGTACACAAAATCCGGTGGGATTTTGTTGTGCAACATAAATCATAGATTTATGTGCACAAACACAGCTCGACTGTGTTTTGTGCCCCGGAGCTCTGCTCCTATTGGGTAGGCATATTTTAGGCATTTTCTTTGATTTCGATGTCTATCGTATTATTTTCTCTGCCAACTCGATTATTTCATCGAAGTCTTTCTTGTTAGTATTGTATTTGGCGAAGTTGACAAGACTGCAGATGTTCAAGCAGTTTTGGGTGTGGATGTGGTCGATTTTCTGGTTTTTCAATGCGTTTATGAGTTCTGTGTTGGTCATTTCGATATTGAGGTTTAGCTTGTGGCTGAAGAAGACACGGATGGCTTGGGAGGCTTTGGAGTAGGCTTCCTTATGCTCTCCCTTGTGAAAGAGTGATTTTGCATGTTCCATGAGGCGCCGCGCTTCCTTTTTGTAGTCGAATGGCTTGTTGGGGATTGTTGTGGTTGGCGGGTCCTGGATGGCGGCTTTCTTGTATCTGCTGTACACGACATAGGCTGTGATAAAAGCCAGGAGAATGATGATGACCAGGAAGAGATAATCTAAGGGTGATGTTTCTCTTGACATACTCATGTCCAAGATATCTGTCTTGTTTAATGCCGCTTCTATCTTGGCGGATTGATTGTACTGGTTCAGGTAGGGGATGGTCACTTTTGTCTGGTTGTCTGCCTGCTGGAAGGACCACTCCTTTTGGGAGTAGTTGTTGTTTGTGAGTCTGCCATCAAAATTTGCGTATCGGGGGTCTTTGGAAATCAACTCTCTTATGATATCTGTATTTTGTTGTGTTATCTCCTTCATGTTATGTATTGTGCTATTTCGCATATCGCCTTGCAGTGTGAGATTATTGCCTTTCTGGTCCTGGAATTCCACTTTGAAGCCGCCAGAATCATTGGCAGTCGGATCTAGCTGCGCACCAGACTGGTTGAATCCTCTTTGGACTATATCCTGAAATCTCTTTTGGAAATCTTGATTCTTCTCAAGTTCCTTCTTGAATGCCTCTTTTTGCAATTCCTGCTGCCGTATATCCTTTCGCATCTGTTGTTTTAGCGCATTTGCGTCTTGGAATGCCTGGTTGTTTTGGAGCTTATTGCTTAACTGGTTAGCTTGCTGTTGTCTCTGTCGCTCTTGTCTCTGCTGTGCCTCCCGCTGTAGTTGCTCTTCTTGCTGTTGTCTTTCTTGTTCTTTCTTGAGATCTTCCTGGCTTTTTGTGGTGGATTGTTTCTGCTCCTGGTTGTGTTTGTCCTGGTTTTTGTCTTGCACGAAAAAGACTTTGATGCCCTCCAAAGCTGTTTTCATGGTATTGCCATCCGGGTCATCATAATCGAAAACAAAAGAGATATCAATCTCACCTGGACTCTGGCTATTGCCTATCGTGAGGCCAAATGAAGAGTCCCCTTCTTTGAAAACGAATTGTTTTTGGTCGGAATTCTGGGACTGCATCACGGAGTTTTGTGTCTGGATCTTCTGTGACATCGAGTAAGTGAGCAGACCATCTACCTGGGTGTTGTAGTTGTTTGTCGTGTTGATGATAATCTGAGCAGGTAGGCCTATCTGGAAGTAGTATTCCGATCGATCCGTGGAGAGGATAAACTTGTCATCTGTGGCGTATGAAAAGGATGCGACTAGCAAGAAGAGCGCTAGATATGCTAAAATGTGTTTTGGAGCCATGATGATCAGGTTATGATCTTGTACCTGCCATAATTGACATACAAGAGCGCGAAGAGAAGCACTAGGCATGCGGCAAAGAACCAATCGCGGATTGATGTCGGCTCCTTCTCCCTTATGATATCATCGCTGATGGTCTTGTAGATGGTCGCGAGTGTGGTCGTGTCGACTGAACGGAAATATTTGCCGTTTGTCGCGTCCGCTATGGTCTTGAGGGTCTTTTCGTCCAGATCAGCGGTCTGCGGATTTCCAAACCAATCATAGCCTAAAATGACTGGCTTTTCTGAACCCATACCTATAGTGTAGACTTGGACTTTGCTCGATTTAGCGAAAGTTATAGCCTCATCAGGGGTTATCGCGCCTGCATTACTCACACCATCGCTTAGTAGAATGGCAATCTTCTTCTGGTTAGGGATAGAAGAGGCCATATCCACAGCCAAGGCCAAACCATCACCTAAGGCTGTGGCGCCATCCCTTGGAGCGATACCTTTGAGCTTTTCTATAGCTTTGTCCTTGAATGGAGTGAGAAAAGACGAAGTGGATGCGCCTGACTCGAAGAGGACGATGCCCACGTTGTCTTTCGGGTTTAGGCTCTCTATCAAGGTCTGGGCTGATGCCTTTGCCGCTTCCAGACGATTTGGTTGATAGTCATTGGCTTTCATGGAACCGCTATCATCGATGACTAATACCACGTTAACTCCTTCTTTGGTCTGTTTTAGGGGGATATAGGGGTCGGCAAAGCCGATTATCAGCGTCGTGATCGATAATACGATAAGAATGAACTGGATATGCTTCCTCCAGATGAACCGCTTTGGCTCTTGGGATTCTTTGATGAGGCCTAAAGTGCTGAACTTCATCGCGGCGGCTTTTTTCGCTTTTAGGGCCTGCCTGTAGAAATAGATTGTTATCGGGACGATAATCAGAGCCAGCAGGGATGCGTAGTTTTGAAAAGTGAGGAAACTCATCGTGCCATCCTCCGTTCTCTCAATGCGAAGAATCTTTTTATGGGGATGACGAAGTCTTCCCCTGACCCGAGCTGGATCATATCCACATGGAGCCTCTTGAAGATGGATTCCAGCGACAGGCGTTTTTGCTCCACCAAATTAAGGTAGTTTCTCCTGAATAGGGGATCTTTTGTGTCCACCAAGATCTGTTCTCCTGACTCCGCGTCTTCCAGCTCGATGTAGCCTACGTCTGGGATCTCCTGCTCTCTTATATCCCGATAGTTTATCGCTATGACATCATGTCTGGACTTGAGGGTCCTTAACTCTTTATCGAAATCTGCTGTGAAGAAGTCTGAAATGAGGAATATGACACTGCGTTTCTTCGCGATCTTGCCGAGTCTGGCTAGAGCCGCTTTGAGATCTGTTGTCTTATGTTTTGGCTCGAAATATAGCAGGTGTCTTAGGAGTCTCAAAGCATGGCGTCTCGTGGTCTTTGGCGGGATGAAAAGCTCGATCTCTTTTGTGAAGAGGCACAGGCCTATACGGTCGTGATTCCTAGCCGCAGAGAACATAACTGATGCCGCAAGCTCTATCGCGGCCTCTTTCTTTTGTTTTTCTGAACCAAACTCGCTGCTGGCCGAGACATCGAAAACGATGTATACCGTGAGATTGCGTTCTTCTATATATTCCTTGATATAAGGTGTGTGCATCCTCGCGGTTATGTTCCAGTCGATGGATCTGATATCATCACCTGGGACGTACTCCCTGACATCAGAGAACTCTATGCCCCTGCCTTTGAAGACAGACAGATATTCACCTTGCATGAGACTCTCAACTACCTTCCTCGTCTTGATCTCAATCTTCTTCACTCTCTTGATGATATCTCTGGATTTTTCCATGCGCTCAAGGGACCCTGATCTTGGCTAGGACCTTGTCGATTATCTGGTCACTTGTCATATTTTCGGCTTCAGCTTCATAGCTGGTGATGATACGGTGTCGTAGGACCTCATGCGCTATACCTTTGATGTCCTCTGGAAGGACATATCCCCTGCCCTTTAGGAGAGCGTGAGCTTTGCCCGCCATGATAAGCCAGATCGACGCCCTTGGGCTCGCTCCGCAGGAGATGAGATCTTTGATGTCTAAATTGTGTTTTTCAGGGTATCTTGTCGCGTCCACAATCTCCGTGACATAGGAGATCACCTTCTCGTCTGCGTAGACCGTCTTGGTAAATTCCTGGATCTTTTTCAATTCCATCTTTGAGATAACCTTCTCTATCTTGATATCCTGCCCTTCGGTGTTTCTGTGGACGATTGTTCTTTCGTCTTCTTTTGAAGGGTATCTAATGAGGACTTTGAACATGAACCTGTCTACTTGCGCTTCAGGAAGGACATAAGTGCCTTCGGTCTCTAGCGGGTTTTGGGTGGCAAGGACCAGGAAAGGAAGGTCTAATGGGTAAGTCTCGTCACCTATCGTGACTTGTTTTTCCTGCATAGCTTCTAATAGGGCGGATTGGACTTTTGGAGGCGCACGGTTGATCTCATCTGCCAAGATGAAATTGGTGAATATAGGGCCTTTTTTGGTGGAGAAAGAGCTGGTCTTGTGCTCGTAGATCTTAGTCCCTACAATATCTGCGGGCAGGAGATCGGGAGTGAACTGGATCCTTTTGAAGTCGAGCTTAATCGTATCTGAAAGGGTCTTTATCATCAAAGTCTTGGCAAGGCCTGGGACCCCTTCTAGCAATACGTGACCTTCTGAAAGGAGAGCGATGATAAGCTTCTCTATTGTGTCATCTTGGCCAACAACCTGCTTTTTCATCTCTTCGATGATCTGATTGACCGCTTTGCTGTGCTTTTGTGCTGTCGCGTTTAGAGATCTGATGTCCTGTTTATCTGCCATGTGAAGGGGCTCCTTGGACGATTTATAACTTTTATGAAATTAGGGTACAGTGTCGCACTAGACAACCGTGCCGAGGATATAAAAATCCGTCTGTGCATCTCTTGTCATGCTTATCGGACTAGGGGGTGAGAAGCACGAAGTGAATGATCGGTTGATGAGATACGCGCTGTGCCATGGACCGGTGCTGGTGCTTGATTGCGCCAATGCGGCAAATGCTCATGGATGGTTCCATCTCCTGCCAGACGAGAGACGGTTCGCGCTTGTGGATGTCATGACTGTCGAAGTGATATATACATTGCGGGATGTGTTGATTATCATGGGAGGACTGCGCGCGGGAAGAGAGGTGATAGTGACGACATTTTCAGGTCTTTTCCATTATGGGGATCCTATCGAGAATCGGGATGTGACAGAACATTTATGGGAGCTCATGAAAACGCTTGGGGCGAATGGAGAAGTGATTGTGGGGGTGAAAGAAGATGATAGGAACGCTCGAAAATACTGCGATGCGGTCTACTCGGTGAAACAATGGGACACACAATATGGAGCCAAAGGATAGCGCTGGATATGCTTATGCGCGAATTGGCGGACTATTCCAGAGCCTTGCGGCCAGAAGAGCAAGAGATACTAGGCCGGCTTTTGGATTCGAGCAAAAAACATGTGGGGAGCATCACATACGCCAGCAGTCTGCACACCTGGGCATTCATGCTATTGTCTATCATCATTGAACAGGAGAAACGGATTGAGGAATTGGAGGATAAGATGGTCGGGGGTTGATGGTTTGGGGTTTGGGGTAGCTATCGAAAACGAGATTGTCTGCGGTGAGTTAGGTCCACGGAGTGGGGGGGAAG
>CAYHWL010000035.1:0-13280 GCA_964359785.1 uncultured Methanosarcinales archaeon
AGAATATAGATCAAAATCAAGAACCCCCTATCGACTAAAAACGCAAAAGTTCAATGTAGCCTATCGGGGAAAACCATATAAACCGCCTATTATTCGGCTCCGATGAGCTGACATGGTGGTTTTTGATAAAGAAGTCGCATTCATCGATGCGGGGATTGAGCATATTCACATTGTTTTGCAAGAAGGCGTAAAGAGAACTTGTTTTCTTTTGAAAAACAATGATGAGGCGCAGACATTGCTTAGCAGCCACGATCTGCTGGAGTCTCTTAAGAGATCAAAAAAGATACTTCTCACTGGCAAGATGGCCAGTATCTTGCAAAGCACCATCGGGGCCGGGAAGGTCATAGCGTCATGCGCAGCGATTTGGCAGGGCGCAAAGTATAAGGCGGATTGCCTAAACAGGAACAGACCAAATCCCATCACTCGCTTTGGTGTCCTTGAGCTTTCCGCGTCAGGTTATGTCGCGCTATGTATAGGCCCAAGCGGGGCGTTGGTGGATGATCTTCTAGAGGCCAATCCCAAGTGCGGTGCTGGTTCCGGGATCAACCTGAACCGTATCCTAGAGAAACTTGCCATCGATAAAGAGGATGTGGATAAGATTCTCCAAGATTATTTGGGGGACGCAGGCGCACCCAAAAGAAAAGCGGTCTCTATCCGCGCCGATAGGTGTGGCGTGTTCAGTTCGTCAGCTACCATCTCTGATAAGAATCAAGGCATCCCTCTAGATCACGCGTTGGCAGTGACCCTCAAATCAGAGGTCCACAAGGCATGCAAGAAGATGATAGCATCCGATGTGGTCCTGCTCACAGGCAGGGTTTTCATGTGGGAGTATGCCAGGGACTGTGCCAAGGATTACTTGCATAGCATTGGGGTGGGGGAGGTAGTCTACGACTCCGGCCAGGATATCAATATCGACGGGATGTGTTCATTGAAGGAAGAGATAGGATATGATAAGATCCGTTTTGACGCGAGAAAATTGATAAGGGAGGAATCGATGCCGGAGTATCCCTCCTTCCTTGATTTGAGGCAAAGATATTCCTTAAGTGGTCTATATGAGCGCCTTCCTGAAAGTGAGATAGTGGGGCAGTCAGCGGCGCAGATGCAAGGCGCGGCTCTCAACATAGGCATTGACGCTGGTTCCACGATGGCCAAGATCGTGGTCACCCGTGCTGATGATGATACAATCCTAAAGATAGGCTCTTATGATAATCATGGTGATACGGTGGAGACGGTCAAGAAGATTTTCCAGTCTTTCAAGGATGAGGGGATAACTAAATTAAACATTCAGCATATAGGCCTCACTGGAAGCGGGAGGTATCAAGTGCAAAAGGTGCTTCGGATGGTCTACCCCGCCCTAAAAGACCGGATCTTCACACTTGTCGAGAACTATGCCCACGCGTATGGAAGCATAGAGTATGCCAAGGAGCAGATAGCGAATTGCAGTCAGTCATTGAATAAGGATTTCTATGTCATGGTGGACATTGGTGGTGAGGACACGAAGATATCTGTCATCGCTCTTGGGAAAGAGGAGCTTTTTGATAACGCCATGAATGTGAAGTGCTCCGCTGGGACTGGCAGTCTTATGGACACGCTAAAAAGCTTGTTTAGTATCCCTTCGATTGGAGAGGCATGTTCGCTCGCGGAGACCGCGAAGAGAGCCTACGAGATAAATGCCACCTGCGCGGTCTTCCTTATGGAGAATGCCAAGAAGATGCAGTCGCAGGGATACCCAAGAGGGGAGATATTGGCGTCTTGCGATTATGCGATCATTGAGAATATGGACCGTACGCTTTGGAATCGGATAGATTTCCCAAAAGATGCGCTAGTCATGCTTCACGGCCAGACGATGCAAAGCGATCCTCTTCCTCTTGCTGTGACTCACAAACTGCAGGAGCGGGGTAAGATGAGGTGTGTTGTGCCTCCTTATCCAGGGCACAGGGCTTGCATTGGTCTAGTGAAGTCCATCCGGGATCATGCTCTTCTTGGTGTGGAGATGCCTCTTGATAGTTTGCTTGATACGGCTCCGTCAAGGAAGATCTTTTATTGCAGGGGCTCCGCTTGTGGTGACTCTAATTCATGTTGCGCTAGGACTTTGCTCACCCTTGATGCCGCAGGATCCCATGTGTCGGTGATGCTTGGAGGCTGCACTGCGGTGAATTCGCTTGGTGAAATCAAGACGGACAACGCATCGGCGCTCGAGACTGACAGCTATCTCGACATCTGGAGATACGTCGATTCAATGCTGCCCAGATCAAAAGAGGAGAATCGTTTGGTGATACCAAGGAGTTTCGCTGTTTCAGAGTGGGCTTTTTTCTTGAGCAGGATTTTTGAGAGGCTTGGGATCCCTGTCTTTGTGGATGATGTCAAAGAAGAGGATATCTTGAGGGGACAGCGTTGTTTTAGTGTCGATGTCTGCGCGCCTCTTATCGGCGCTAGCGGGCAATACTCGAGGCTTGCGGGAGAGCCTCATGGCATGATACTTGTCCCCCAGATAGATTTCCTGCCGACAGACGGCGTAAGCCTTGGCCGTACCTGCACGACAAATCAGGGGGGTGTCTTGATAGCGATGAATCATGCCAGGATGGCGCATCCAGATTCCAGGTTCCATCTTTTTTCATTGGATCTTGGGAGGATGGATCCCGCGCGTATATCTGCGCAGATATATGATGGCCTCACCGCGCTTTTCGATTTTTACAAGGTCGTCGTCACAAGGGGTGCCCTCTCCAAGGCGATAGAAGAGGCCATCCAGGACAATAAGGGATTCAAGTCCAAGATCGCAGTGGAGGCCGCAAGGCACATCCAGTTGGCGATCGATTCCAAGAGGAACATCGCTGTGGTTTGCGGAAGGGAGTATATCCTAAACCCTAAGATCTATGACAGCCATATCGGGAGACTGCTCAAGGACAAGGGGATTGTGGCTATTCCGGCGTACGCCCTGGAGACTGGGTTGGACAAGCGATATTCGCATATCTATTGGAGGAACCCGCATGATCTTTTGACGAAGATCGACGCTGTCACTAAGGGGGATCTCCACAGTGTTTTGGTGGACGGAGCTCTCAAGGGTCTGATCAAGCAGATCGAGGAGAATAAGACCCATACCGCGCTCAACATTGTCCAGGTGTCCACTTTCCGTTGCGGACCTGATACTGTCACTCAACAGATAGCGGCCCAGATCGCCAAGGGAAGACCAAACCTCTTTATCCAGTCTGATGCGATGATAAAGGAGCTTGCGCACTTAGAGAATCGCGTGTTGACTTTCATGACCCAGATCGAGAAGAAGCTCCATGAGGAGTTCAAGTCGGACGAGTTCGACATCGGCCTCTTGGATGAGTTCAGCTCATCCTCCATCGATAAGGAGTCTGATGTGGTGTATGTCCCGACTTTGCATGAGAATCGGATGATCACCTCTGTGTTGCGCGGTGCGGGGATTTCTGCCATCGATAATTACCAAGATGAGTCCTATGATCTGCGCAAGAAAGTCATGATGGGAAGAAAATATGCAGGTGATGCGGTTTGCGCTCCGCTTGCCGCCGTGTTCGGTGATATCATTCTTGCTGGCGAGGATTTCGCGCGGAGAAAGCGTGAGGGGGATCCGCTTGTGGCCGGCAAGACAAGGGTGCTTGTGTTGGATAACAAGGGGACTGGCCCTTGCAGACAGGGGCAGTATTGCGAATTGCACAAACTCATGCTCCATAAGAGATCTCTTGCCGTGCCTGTGTCAGCAGTGGGAGGCGACATCGATCTTGATTCTCTTAGGCTTGTCGTATCCGAGGAGAAGAACGCGTTTAATATCGGTCTTGAGGAGTGGGCCCTTGTCCAAGTATACCAGGGGGTGATACTTCAGGGCATCCTTCATTCTATATTGCTTCGCGCGGGCGAGGTATGTAAGAGCAGGGAAGAATATGACGCTTTTAATGTCGATTATGCCGATTTGAAGAGACAGATATTTAGTATCATGGAGTCGCACAAAAAACCAAATGAGTCCGTGCTCCTTGCGCTAGACAAGCTCTCGGTCACTTCCTCAAGTGCCGGTTCTCTTGGAAAGTATTTCTTGTATGGTCTGCATAATAACAATGGATTCCGGAAAGTGCTTTCCAAGTTCGCGAAGAGATGGCTGGTGAGGCAGGGCAAGGCGAAGATCAAGATTCACATCGAGGGTGAGGCATATGTCCGGGCGGCGCAGGTCGAAGAGATCTTCAAGGAGCTTATTGACGCGCTTGGGTTCGGGTCCTTTAGTGTGGATTACACTCCGATCTGGTGCTATATGGAGCTTCTTTTGGAGGAGAACATCTCTGATGCGGAGGAAGAGATACGGATCCTTGGCAATCTTCTCTTGGAGGAGGGGCGTCAGGAACAAAAGGCTGGGCTCTCCGCACAGATCAAGGAGAAGACGCGCCGGCTTGAGCAGATTGATGGGATGAAACGTGTCTTGAGGAAAGTTCTTGTCCAACCTCTCTATTCCGCTGCGCGTATAGAAATCCCGCATGAGGTCCATCATGTTCTGGATAGGGCAAGGGTTCTGATCCCCAGCCTCAAACCACAAGGGGAACTGCCGCCTTATGTGGGAGAGTCGCTCCTAAAATCGGATGAAGGCTGTGATCTGTTTCTCAATGTCGCGCCTGAATCGTGCATGGTGAGCTCTATGGGGCAGGCGTTCAAGGAGCCTGTCATGGATCTGGTCAAATCAAAGATGCGGATCGCGGGGCTCTTCACTCAAAATGGCGAGGTCAATCGTGAGAGATTGGAGCTTGCGCTGCTCAAGACTTTGGGGCCCATGAAGTATTACAATGTTATGTTAAATTGAGTTGATCGTGGATTTTTCAGCTGACATGATACCCGATTCTCTCCGCAGAACTTATCTTTCAGGTATTTTTTTCATATCACTTAGAATAGCCTTGACAAGGCTTCGGAAACTTCTTTTCTCTTTTGTTCCTTGATGTTGCCGACTTTTCGGATGATTATAGATTTATCTGCGGTGAATATCTTGTTTGGTCTTATCATACTTTGGAAGTCAAGCTTTCCTTTTAGAAAATCCATATTTGACAAGGCGATGGCATACCTGTCTTGCCTTGCTATGCTTGTTATCTGGCATAGTATGGTGTCATCGCCTTCTAGATCAGCCAAGACCAAGGCAGGCCGTCTTTTCGAAGAGCTAAGGTCTGAAAAAGGGAATGGGATCACGACTACATCTCCCTTTAGAGGTTTTTCCATGCTTCATCTTCCTCTTTGCTATTCCAGTCTTTGGAGAGTGATTTTTCGCTTGCCATCGCGCAAGACATCTTTTCATTTAGTTGTTTCATCGTACGGAGCTCGATATGATCGGGAAAAGCGAGTATCACGATTTTCATCCCTTCCGAGAATCCCTCTATTTCTCTGACATCTCTGGGGATCGCTATTTGCCCTTTGTCTGTGATTGTCGCTGTTTTTATCTCCAATAACTCCATAGATGCCCACCTTTCTTAATTGTAAGAAAAGTAAGCAATGATATTTAAACCTTGCTGTCACTTGAACTGCTTGGCAAGTTTAGGTGTTGTCTGTCCTTGGTAGTTTGATTGCGCGCCATAGCTCCTGTCAGGCACCATGCTCATCCGCTCGAATACTATGTTGCAGAATGTCTGTCCGTCTCTCACTTCCATAGGCACGTCGCGCACTCTAGCCTCGAATACCGCTGTGGACCCTTTTATCTCGCCATGTTCCCCGTATCCGAATCCAGGATCGAAGAATCCAGCGTAGTGCGTCCGGAATTCTCCGATTCCGCTGTCAAAGTCCACGACTTCTGCGGAGTAGATGTTGGGTATCCGCACTAATTCTTTTGACATTAGGATGTAGAATTTATCTTGGTCTAGGATGAGCCTGCCATTTTGCGGTCTTGGTATGGGATCCCAAAAGGATTGGATGTCATGTTTGCCAACTCCTGCCATATCGAGCACAGGCGCGTGTGTCTTTGAGGTGTATCCGACGATGTCGCCGGATAGGTCCAGCGATAGGTGCAGTCCACCGTCTCGGACATAGTCCCGTATCGGGAGTGGTTTGCCATCCCTTGAGTAGAGGATGTCGAATGTCTTTCCCATCTCAAGGAGCTCTTGTGTCGAGAGCGGTGAGGGATTGTGTATCTTTAGTCTCAACTGATTGAGGGAGAGCCCTCGATAGATTTTCACATTAAATGACTGCGAGGTCACGATCGCGTACATTGGTCCATTGTATCCTGGGGCTATCCTGTCAAATACTTTTCCGCCGTCTGTTATGAGGCGCACGAAGATGTCCGCCCTTCCAGTGGTGCTCTTTGGGTTCACCTGGCCTCTGATATGTGGGGGCAGCGCAAGCCTCTCTTGCAGTTCCACGACGTATGTCTTGCCACTCTCTAGGAACGTCTGTCTTGTCAAGTCGATCGAGTAGTACGACCTTTCTTCTTCCACAAGCCTCTCAAGCACTTTGTCTGCGAAGAATGCGCTTGGCACTCTCCAAGCCCGATCGCCGATACGCAGATCCATGCTCGCTGGTTGGATCGAGTCAGCTTCCAGATCTGGTGCGATGATTATTCCTTCTTCGACGAGCATACGCAGGTTTTGTGATGCCAGCACTCCTTGTGGTATGTTCAGTGTCTTGTCCATATTGAGTCCACCTTTTTGCGCAGCTCTTCTTTGTCTCCTGTATTCACTATCGTGACATTCGCAAGCTTGCGGATTTCGGACAGATTAATATGTGTATTGATTCATTTCATCTGCTGTTCTTCGCGTGCTTTGAATTCATCAAAACTCAAGTGATCCCTCTCTTCCCCCCGCCCGGCCAGTCGCCCATATCTCATCTCTATCGGCGCGTCAATCCATACCAATACGAAGCCTGGCTCTTTGATTAGTTCCAGCGCTTCGGCAGGCGCCCGGATCCCTGATAGCACGGCATCCTTTGTTCCATCTGTCTTGATCTTGGCAAGCAGCATCTTTGTTAGCACGGCAGGATCCTTGGCGCGAAGCTCATCTGCCACTTTCACCAGATTAGGTATATCCTTTGGCAGTCCCCTTTCCTCGCATATTCTTCGGAGTATATCACCATAAGAATAATTCACAAATCCACGCTCGACTAGTATCCCTGCGAGTGTGTCTTTTCCTACTGCCAAAGGCCCTGCGATGCCTATTATCATGAATTTCATGGAGCATCGCACTTATTTATGGGTGGTGTTGTCATCGAATCGTAAGAAACCTTTATATCCCTCATCGATAGCAATCTTATGATGCTATGGATCCGAAATATAACCCTTGCGTTCCTTTCGCTGTTCTTCTTTTCACATATCGTCTGGGCAGATCTTGTCTATAGTGACATTTTCAATGATGGCGCCACTGTCTCCTCATGGGGTGGCGATTGTGTGGTGGCAGGAAACAAGTCCCCGATTTTTGATGGAGGATATATGTATTGTTCAAAGACTTATGACACCAACTTTTTTACGGTGCCAACAGGCAGTACTTATCCCAGATGGCGTCTGGAGTTTGAGGTCTATGATCCCAATGATGACAGTCAGTTGGGTTTTGTCTTTGGTTGCGGCAATGACTCGAACCATCAGTATGCTTCTGGGATCAGCATGCAAGAGTACTTGCCAAGTAAGGGCTTCCTCTATTCGATCAAGCAGGGCACAGACTATATATGGAGTGATTTTCCACAGTACGGCATCCGGGCAGAAGGGTGGCATCACGTGGTTCTCATCTCCAATGGGATCAGCACAAATTTCACGATCCTGCAAAATAATGGACGCATACTAAGCGATGTCCTTCCTGTGAGCAGGGTTTGTCACACCATTGTCGGTTACGCTAATGGGATAACGACCCCTTTCCGTATTGACAATCTTACGCTTTACAATGACACTTCCAAGACGGCTCCAACAGCGTCCAAGTTTGCTGATGTGGACTTCAAAGGGCTTAGTTTCCTTGACAGGCTTGCCATCTTCTGGAAACTGTTGTTTGGCTAGACTGTTGCCAACCTCCCGTGCATAGCTTTTTATAATCAAAATCCGGGTTATTCCTCATGGCAGATATGGTGGATGAGGTGAAGAAGTTTCTTGGGATCTCTCCTCTCATTGGCAGATTCCTGCGTAAGGCTGTCATCTTTGTGGCCATATTTGAGATAATAAAGATCATGCCTCCATACATTTTCAAGAATGTGATAGACTCGATGGTCGCTTATGATCCAGAGGTCGGTATTTCGCTCTCGCTTGTCGTTTGGCTCGTGGGAGGCTATCTGTTGAGCATGTCTCTTATGACTTTGATGGAGATGATCAACATCCGTACCCTCTACATGAAGATACATAATATAGAGATTGATTTGTTGAAGAAGACTTTGCGCAAGCTCTTGTCCCTTGATCTTGCGTATCATCAGAGAGAGAACACGGGCTCAAAGGTCTCAAGGATACTTAATGGGACGTCTAGAGTGGTTGATATGATGTTCCGTTCTCTTGACATGATGCTTCCTTCAGTGATACAGTCTGTGGTGACATTGATCATTGTGGCATTCACAAGTCCACTGATAGCGTTGATCTATGTCCTTTTCACGCCCGCATTTATTTTTGTCCTCTATCGTGATGCGCGGGTGACCCAAAAAGCCAGGGAGCGGGTTCAGGAGGAGCATGAGACTGTGTGGGGTCTGATAAGTCAAAGCGTCTATAACGTGCGTACAGTCAAGGATCATGATTGCGAGGAGTATGAGCTTGCCAGGACGTCCCGGCCGTTGTCAAGATTTGGGAGAGCGGTGGATACGAGGAATTATCTTGGTGTGTGGTGTACTGGTTTTGAGGACATCCTTCTTAGTCTTGGGAGGGTCGTCACTTTGGCTGTCGGAATCTTTTTGATGACAAGAGGCGAGATCACCCCAGGCGGTCTGGTCTTTGTGGTCACTTTGACAGAGAAGGCGTATCTTAATCTCCAGCGTCTCTCCAAAGGCTATTATTTCATGCAGGATGCCGCGCCTGCGATTGAGCGGTTGCACAAGGTCTTCTCCCAGCCTGTTCTTGTGAAAGAGGATCCAGGCTCAAAGTCCAAGATAAGGACAGGACAAGTCGATTTCCATGATGTCTCGTTTAGTTATGATGGAAAAAAGAATGCGCTAGACGATGTCTCCTTCACCATCGAGTCAAAGTCAGTCACTGCTTTGGTTGGGCGTAGCGGTTCTGGCAAGACCACCGCGGTGAATCTTATCTTGCGTCATTTCGATCCGACTAGGGGATCTATCAAGATAGATGGTGTAGACTTGAGAGATTACTCTTTCAAGGAACTTCGGTCTAATGTCACAATAGTGAGCCAGGACGTCGAAGTCTTCAACGACACTGTCTTGGAGAATATCGCATACGGCATAAAGGGCGCGGCAAGAAAAGATGTGGTCGCCGCGGCCAGGCTCGCTCACGCGGATGGTTTTATCCGAAGGCTTGACAAGGGTTATGACACCTTGATTGGCGAGCGTGGTGTCCGTCTTAGCGGCGGGCAGAAACAGCGTTTGGCGATAGCGAGGGCTCTTCTTAGAAAACCCAAGGTTCTCATCTTCGATGAGGCCACTTCAAGTCTTGACGCAGAAAGTGAACGCTATATCCACAGCGCGATAATGGGTCTTGCTGGGAAGCTCACCCTCATAATAATCGCGCATCGTTTCGCCACTATCCAGAAGGCAGACAAGATCATCCTTCTTGAGGATGGCAGGCTCAAGGAGATCGGCTCTCACAAGGAGCTTATCAGGAAGAAAGGTATATTCTACAAGTTGCGCAAGCTCCAGGAATTAGGTGATGTGGAGTGATAACTGGCTCATTCAAACTCTTCTTCATAGATCTGGTCGCCGAATTTCCAGCCAGAAATGTCTAGTTTGAGCTTCTTGGCTTGGTTTTCCCAGATCTGTAGTATCTTAGGGTTTTTCATCTGTTGTTTGGATTATTCTAACTTCAAAAGGTTTTTGGTGCCACAAGTCTAATACTCCACTCCCCTCCTTGCTGATATCTTCTTGTCCGTGAATGGATGCTTCACCTGTTCCATGTTTGTCACATAGTCTGCTATCTCGATTATCTCCGCTGGGGCGTTGCGTCCGCTTAGCACGACTTCCGTGAATTCGGATTTTGATTTTATCAATTCGACGATTTTCGCGCAATCAAGGAATTTGAGGTGCATCGCGACATTGGCTTCATCGAGCACTACAAGATCCCAATCCCCCGAACAAAGCGCCTCGCGCGCTTTCTCAAGCGCCTGTCTGCAGAATTCGGCTTGTTTTGCGTCATTGACAAAGCACCATCTGCATGTGCCGCATTGGATGTCATCGCGCACTCTTTCGTAGAACTCATGTCCGGTGTCAAAGCCAAGGAGTTTGAGCTGTTTCATCTCTTTGATGCAGTGTCTTCCGTATTGGTGGAATTCGATGTTTGGCAGGAAGTTTTTGGCGCTGATCATCTCGCCGGTATAGGCTCCGCCTTTCATGAACTGTATGATTATGACTCTCATCCCTTGTCCCACGGCTCGCAGGGCAAGGCCCATGGACGCGCTTGTCTTCCCTTTTCCATCTCCAGTGTAGACATGGATGAGGCCGAGTCGTTTAGAGGTCATTAGGTCGGGCGAAGCCTGCCCGCTATTAATGCGTTTCGAAATCATCCCTCCTCTTTATAAACCTCAAATACCTTTTTCTAGGTATGGCGTCAAAGGGTCCATTTGGGATTGTGATAGATTGGACAGACTATATCGATGCTCTAAATGCGCATATTCCACAGCATCCATTGGTGGATGCTTTGGATCTGCAGGCGCGCAATCCTTTTGTCCCGGAGGACTGGCGTAGATTTTATAGGCAGTGCGCTGATGCGATATATCACAACCAAGATAATTACATACTAAGGCTGGAGCATCATGAGTATCGTGATATGGTCTATGGTGTGATGGATCCTTACTCTATGTTCATCAAGGGGCTTTAACTTAAACAGAAACTATAACCACATGTCGGGCAGGTGGCGCATCCTTCTTTCTTGAGCAGTTCCGTGTTGCATTCCGGGCATTTGTTCTCTTTTGGCGCACAGATGGCCATCCTCTCCTTCGCGGCGTGGATATCCATCACCTGTTCTGATCTTGACTGGTCGCGGTAGATGGTCACTCCTTTGCATCCAAGTTTGTACGCCAGTTGGTATACTTTCTCCGCGTCTTTGACTGTGGCATTGGATGGCAAATTTACGGTCTTTGATACCGCGTTGTCGACGTGTTTTTGGAATGCCGCCTGTATCTTCGCGTGCCATTCTGCTTCGACATCGTATGCCACCTTGAATATCTCCTGCCACTCTTTTGGCACGGATGGCGAGCCTTTTAGCGTCCCTTGATTTGCGACTTCCTTGAATAGGTCGTCCCGATAGAATCCAGCTTCGCGCGCGATCCTCTCAAAGATCGGGTTCACGACGAGGAGTTCATTCCCTCCAAGGACTCTTTTCACATATACGATGGCGAAATTAGGCTCTATCCCTGGAGAAGTGTCAGCTATCATGGACAAGGTTCCAGTTGGCGCAATCGAGGTTGTCGTGGCGTTGCGCAATCTCCTTTTCTTGTAGTGCACGCTTTTCTCCCAGTTGCCAAATGTCCCGCGCACGCCAGCGAGTGCTTCGCTTGCGTTCTTGCTCTCCTCTTTTATGGTCTTCATGACTTTCTCTGCGATCTTGACGGCCTCTTCGCTATTGTAAGCTATCTTCAGTTGGTAGAGCATGTCTGCGAATCCCATGACGCCAAGGCCGATCTTGCGGTTTCCGTTCTTGGTCATCTTCTCTATCTCTTTTAGAGGGTAGTCATTTAGGTCTACTACATTGTCAAGGAAGTGCACCGCTTTGTGGACTGTTTTGGCGAGTTTGTCAAAGTCGATTTTTCCGTCTTTCACCATCCTTGACAGGTTGATTGATCCAAGGTTGCAGCTCTCGTATGGCAGGAGAGGCACCTCTCCGCATGGGTTGGTGCTCTCGATTGTTCCAAGAGCTGGTGTCGGATTAGAGCTCTCTTCGTTCATCCGGTCGATGAATACTACGCCTGGCTCTCCGCTTTTCCATGCCTGTGTGATTATTAGATTCCATACGTCGACTGCGGGCAGCCATCGCATGACTTGTTTGTTCCGTGGGTTGATGAGAGGATATGGTTTATTATTTTTCAGCGCATCCATGAAGTCTTCTGTGATGGCCACAGACACATTGAAGTTTGATAGGTCTCCATGTTTTTCTTTGCATGTGATAAACGATAAGATGTCTGGGTGGTCGACGCGCAGGATCGCCATATTGGCGCCGCGCCGCCTTCCGCCTTGTTTTATCATCTCTGTGGCGATGTCGTAGATGCGCATAAAGGATATAGGCCCGCTTGATGTGCCGTGTGTTGTGTGTACCGTGTCTCCGCGCGGGCGCACCCGTGAGAAGCTAAATCCCGTCCCTCCGCCGGATTGGTGGATTATAGCCGCGTGTTTTAGCGTCTCGAATATCCCTGATATGGAGTCTTCTACGGGGAGGACAAAGCATGCTGATAGCTGCTGCGGTTCTGTTCCCGCGTTCATGAGCGTGGGTGAGTTTGGGAGGAAGAAAAGCTCGTTCATCATCTCAAAGAATTCATCTTCAGTTTTTTTGATGTCCGCTTTCTTATCATACTTCTTGTCTGCTTTGGCGATCACGTTTGCGACTCTGCGGAACATCTCATCAGGCGTCTCAATCACTAGCCCTTTATGGTCTTTGATCAGGTACC
Source organism: uncultured Methanosarcinales archaeon (assembly GCA_964359785.1). Classification (GTDB taxonomy): domain Archaea; phylum Nanobdellota; class Nanobdellia; order Woesearchaeales; family JAGWAF01; genus JACQSU01. The sequence continues at coordinate 12,705 of CAYHWL010000035.1, forward strand.
GCTCGCGCAGTACAGTGAGGGCATTTAAGGAGAGCTTGGAGGAGAAACTTTTTCCTAAGAGGTTGAATTTGGCCTCCCTCATGCGCTGCCTTTCCTGGCGGTACAAGATATAGGATTTAGCGATTATGACATGTCCGCTCTCCATGAGTTTTTGCTCTACGATGTCTTGGATCTCTTCTACTGTTGGCGTCTTTTCCGGGAATTTCTTGTCCACCTCGTCTGCCACTTGCAGCGAGAGCGCTTTTGCGTCTATCTCCTTGTCTTGGCACGCCAACGCCGCCCGTGATATGGCGCGCACTATCCTGCTGGCATCGAAAGCGACTATCGTTCCGTCTCTTTTCCGGACATTTGTTAGCATGAGATGTCACCTCTCGAGGATGACTATTTTAATGTTTCCCTATATACAGTATCTCCGTAGGTTAGGTTGGTTCTCGAGATGTGTATCTGCTAAATGTGGGTTTTGGGATAAAACGCACGCAGGGCGGCCGCTATTGCCCTTCTATCGGATTGCTTTGGAGCTTACTGTATAGTTCCGTAATTAGTTGTCACTTCTGCAGTATACAGATCAATCATTTT
>CAYHWL010000036.1:0-13251 GCA_964359785.1 uncultured Methanosarcinales archaeon
CCGGTTACGCTCACTTGCTGTTCTTCTTCTTTTGGTTTTTCCTTTGGGGGCTCATATTTGTAGGGGAGTTTCTCTCCTGCCTCTTCAAGGTATTTCTTGAGTTCGTCTCCAAGTGAGTCGATGGCTTCTTTTAGGGAGCTGTCGATTGTGCTGATCAGCTCAAAGTCTTCGTCATGCCTCATGTTAGTATATTCGTCGATCTGTTTTCTGGTCCACGCATATCCCCTCCACACGACTTCGAATCTTCCCATATGGAGCGGTCCGCGCCCTTGATAATCGGGGGTCACAAATGGCATCGTCGGTGTGCTGCGGTAGTTGAATGTCAGGAGGAGGCAGGCATATACACTGGAATTCTCTTTTGGCAGTTGGTATGCCAGCACCTCGATCTCTACTGTGGAGCTCTCGAATGCGCCGATCAATTCTGATGAGTCCATCTTTTTTTGTGATAAGGAGAGTCTTTTGATGTGTTTGAGGTATGGTTTCACCCAGTTCAGGTACAAGAGGATCGAGTCGTAATGCTGTCGGAGATATTTCAACGTTTGCTTCTCACGAGTCATTATCTCTTTGTATGTCTCATCTCGCCATCGGAGGTATTGGTACAGTTTCCTTGCCAGCACCTCTTTTAGTTTGGAGTTGAACTGGAAGTCTTTGTTGTTCACAATCTTGTCGATATCCTCTGTGGTCTTAGGGTGTATGGAGAAGAATAAGTCCGGCAGTGGTGTGAATCCGACCTGCGTGCCCATCCCGTAGACTGATCCTGCGCTTTTTGTCCCTCCTTCTACCAGATCGACATACATCCCCTTGAGGGCGATCTCTCCAAGCACGCGGACTTTTTCATCGGCGCCTGTGGCGTCCTCATAGTATTTTTTCCTCTCCCTGATCCAGCGTATCTCGCGCACTATCTGGAATAGGTCTTTTACGAGTCTGCCTATAGTGGCAAGATACTGCGCCACTTTATCCTGCGCAAGTCCCAGACGCTGCGCGCTCACTCCATACATCGACGACATCTCCGCCGTCGCGAATACATCTGTGATCTTGATGGTCTGTGGGAACCCAAGGTCTGTGAGGCAGTTCATGCTCCAGAAATAGAAGCTTTCGATATTCTTTTGCGCTGTCTCGTGGATGAGTCTGTGCCATTTCACTGGTGTGGGGTATCCAGTCAGCACGATCTGGTCGCTTGTCTTGTCTATCCCATGGTTCGCGGCGAATTTATCTATATCGACTACTGGTTCCCCCTCCTCCGCTTTCTTGGCATTGGCGTGCTCTATATCCCGCAGCTTTTGGTATCTCTCGAATTTGGTCTTGAGTTTAGTGAATGTCTCCTTCTCATCCTTGGCCAGGAATCCATGGATTATCAAGCGTCTGCTTCCGGATAGGTCTTCTGCTTCATCCATTCATTTGTCCTCCGCAAGGACTATGATGTTTCCTATCTGGTCCACTAGTTTTGCGCCGCATTTTGCCGTAAGAGTGGCAGCGATGTCTTTTTTCTCTTGGGCTTTGCTTGTCATGAGGCGTATCTTGATTAGCTTGCGCTTTTTGAGGAGGTTTATGGCTTCGTCCACGACAGTGGTAGTCACTCCGTTCTTGCCTATCCTCATGGCGGGTTCCAGTGTCCTTGCGATCGCTCTTTGTTCTTTTGTTTTCTTATCCATTTTTCAGGCTCCTTATGTGTTGTTCTTTGATTTTGCTAAGTTTGGCTGGCGTCACATGGCCATTGTCCATCATAAATGCGATGTGCTGTCCGGATAAGGCGTTTGGTAGTATGACATAATCTACTTTGTGTTTATACAACAGTCTAGCCTCATCGTCGCTGGATGCGCAGGCGAGGAGCATCGATTTTGGGTTGTGCATCATCTTGTTCTTTGCGATATGCAGGTTCGCCTCAAAACTTGGGGTCGTGCTTATGATGGTCTTTGCGCTCTTGAGATTGAGTGAATCGAAAAAGTGCGGGTCGCTTGCGTCTGCGAATTTGCATGGGATTCCTTTTGCACAGAGCCGCTCGATCACATCGGGGTTGTGATCCACTATCACATAAGGGATCTTGTTTTTGGCTAGCATTTTTTGTATGTGTGCGCCGGTCCTATCGCATCCTATGAGCACCACTTTTGGGTCTGCTCCCAATTTTTTGGCAGGCTCGTTTTTTTGGTATTTGCGCAGCATAGGTTCGATCACGGCGACTATGCTCCTCTCCTTTGACACCGCGTAGCTTGTGAGTATGATGCTTGTCATAGTGGCAAGGGTGATCGCGCTTGCGAATGGTCCGCTTATGCTTCCTGCGCCAAGGCCTACGCTGGCGATGATAAGTGAGAACTCGGATATCTGCCCAAGGGGTATTCCGGTCTTGATGGATGTGCTTGCGTTGTATCCGGCGAGCATGGATAGTGCCCCTATGATCACTGGTTTTATCACCGCGACGACCACGAGCATGGCAAGGACAGCCAGCGGCATGCTAAGCGCGTCGCCTATGACCAGTTCGACTCCTAGTGAGACAAAAAACAATGCGGCGAAAAAGTCCCTCATTGGTTTTACCCGTAATGAGACTTCGAGTGAATAGTTGTATGGCGCGATCATTATTCCAGCTAGGAATCCTCCTATCGCTGGGCTAAATCCAAGTGCGCTTGCAAGGGCGATGAATCCAAAGAGCAGTGCGCAGGACAACAGGATTATCACTTCGCCGCTTTTTAGCGCGTGCGCGAATAGTCGTGGGACAGCGATGGCTCCGCACACATAGGCGGCGAGGAATAACACCATCAGTTTGAGTAGTGGGATCAGGAACCCTTCTGCCTGCGCTCCCACAAGCGGCAGTGCGAGGATGGCTATGAGGTCTTGGACGAGCATCACGCTTATGGCAAGTTTTGCGTGTAGGGAATCTGTCCAGCGTTTCTCTTCAAGGATCTTCACCACCACGACAGTGCTTGAGAACGCGATCACGACGCCCATCAGGAGCGATTCAGTCGAATTGAGGCCTATCAATTTGCCAAGGGCAAAGCCTATTAGACTTACCACTGCGACTTGCGTGACAGTGACTGCGATGATCTTCTTGCTTGCTTGCGCAAGGGATCGCGGGTTTAGTTGCAGTCCGACGACAAATAACAGCATGGCCATGCCGATATCTGCGAAGAAGTGCAGCGTCGGATTTGGCGAGAGGAGCCCAAGGATGCTTGGTCCCAAGATAAGCCCGGCTATGATATAAGCTGGGATGAGAGGTTGTTTTAGTCTTGCGAGTACTAGCGCGCACAGAGCGCTCACTGCTAGGATCAAGGTCAATTCTACCACTAGCGACATGTCTTATCCATTCGTCGGCTGGTATATAAGTCTATTGGCGAGCTTTAGACGGACTTATCACCTAAGCCGGCTGTGTTTCGTATCAACCGACCATTCCTTATCCTTGTAAGATGTCACCAGAAAATTTTCGGTTTTTCCGAGGAAACGCATATAAATTCAGCTTACACAGATTTTGGAATGGGCAAAAACCTTGACTATTTCCAAAGATCGGATCTTACCCGCTATGCTGGCGAGTGGGTGGTAATCTGCAAGGAGCAGGTGGTGGCTCACGGCAAGGACTTGCAGAAAGTCGTTGCATTGGCAAGACAGCTCTATCCAGAAGAGATTCCATTTGTCGATAAGGTTTCAGACGGGAAGGTCTGGTTGTATTGATATGGTGATGAGATACAGTTACCGCGCAGTCACACATTCTGATAGGACAACTGTATATCGCCCAGCTATTCCGGTGTCATTGAGAGGCAAATTTATCTTAGACTGCATGGCGATCATTGATTCGGGAGCTGATACTTCCGTGATCACTGAAGAGATCGCGCGTTGCCTTGGAATCAGTACGGACGGTCAAATGGCTAGATCGTATGGTGTGGGAGGTTTGGTGACCTCGGTGGATGCTTCTATGGATGTTCATGTCTCGATCGGCAATTATTCAAGAAACATCCATATCCCTGTGAAGGTAATCTTGGGGGAGCATAGCTTCCCGGTTCTTTTGGGCAGGGAGGGCTTTTTTGATGCGTTTCGTGTATTATTTGACCAGGTTAACAGGCGTATAGAATTATTTCCTAATTGATTCTTCAATCTCTTACAAAGCGGAACTCTCCAGAAGGCAGCACGCGCACTATCTCATCGACATCCGCGTCGATTTTCTTGGCTATCTGTTTTGCGATATCGCTTGGCTTCTTGTCTCCCTGCTCCACTCGGACGACAGTCTTGCAGTGCGCTTTGACTGCGGAGTAAGGCCCGCCCATCACAAAGCCATCCGCGTCGACTCCAAGCGCGAGGTTCACTTTGTTGTCCACGTAGTTCGCTTTTCCCCTTATGACAAAAGCTCCTCGGGTCAGATATTCTCCGCTTTGGGCTGTCTTGCTCACCTGTTCAGGTGTGACCCAGAATACATCTTGCGCTCCCATTCCAAGTTTCCATGCGCGTGAGAATGTGCATGTCGCGTCGGCGGCTTCACGTATCGATTCAGGACTGGCTTTTTTCCCGCCTGTCTTCACCACAAAAAATGGCGATCCGGCCATGTCTGTATGGAAGACTAGGTCTCCAGGTTCGGCGTGTTTTTTTATCAGCACCTCATTTGAGGTGGCGTCGCGTCCTCCTACTGCGAGCAGTCCGTCGCTTGTGACAAACCATCTGAACTTGTGATACCATTTCTGGGGGCGGCTTGCTCTTTGGGCTTTCTCTTCCTCTTTCTTGTTGAGAAGCTCTATCTCCTCTTCTTTTTTCTCCTCAAGCCTATTTAGTTCAGCGCGGTATCGATCCACTGTCTTTTGCGCGCCTTCCATCTTGTGTTTGGCTTTTTTGGATTCCTCAAAGTAGTGCGCGGCGTTTTGTTCCACCGTCTCGTTGATCCGGAGTTTGACTTGCATCATACTTGGCTGTCTTTTCCCTTTTTAAAGAGATTGGCCATCAGATTTATAAAAAGTGCATCGCTTCCCTTTTACATGGACGCAAAGACCCTAAAGCGGAAGTATCTTGATTTCTTCAAGAGCAAGAATCATGCGGTGATCCAAAGCGCGTCTTTGATCCCTGATAACGATCCTACAGTTCTTTTCACGACAGCTGGCATGCATCCGCTTGTCCCTTTCTTGATGGGCGAGCCGCATCCCGTCGGAAAGCGCCTCACCGATGTGCAGAAGTGTATCCGTACCGTAGATATTGACAACATAGGCGATGCGAGCCATTGCACCTTCTTTGAGATGCTTGGCAACTGGAGTCTAGGCGACTACTTCAAGAAAGAAGTTATAGGTTGGTCGTACGAGTTCCTCACCAAGGAGCTTGGTTTCGATCCAAAGAAGCTCTTCGTCACGGTCTTTTCAGGGGACGCTGACGCTCCTAAAGATGATGAATCAGCGTCTATGTGGAAGAGTTTAGGCATCCCCGATGATCGCATCTATTTTCTTCCAAAAGAGGATAATTGGTGGGGCCCTGCGGGCACTACTGGTCCTTGCGGCCCATGCACTGAGATGTTTATCGATTCTGGCAAAGAGAAATGCGGCAAGCATTGCCGTCCAGGCTGTGGGTGCGGCAAATATTTTGAGATCTGGAATGACGTGTTTCTGGAGTTCAACAAGGTGGCAGAGGGTAAATTCGAGAAGCTCAAACAACAGAACGTTGACACTGGTATGGGTGTGGAACGCACTGTCGCTATGCTTGAAGGCAAAAAATCTGTTTACGACACAGAGCTTTTCTTGCCAATCATTGACAAGATAAAGGATCTTGGCGGTCTGTCAAATCTAGATGATGCGCAGACCAGGAGCATCCGTATCATCACTGACCACATGCGGGCATCGACCATGATTCTTGGCGATGAGCGAGGCATCACTCCAAGTAATGTCGATCAAGGCTATATTTTGAGGAGATTCATCAGAAGGGCTATTCGGCATGGGAATCTTCTTGGCATCAAGGGAGATTTATGCCGTCCGATATCAAAAGTGGTCATCGACATGTATAAAGATGATTATCCTGAATTGGAGAGGAACAAGCGGTTCATCATGGATGAGCTCCTAAAAGAGGAAGAGCGTTTCAGGCAGACCCTGGAGCGTGGGCTAAAAGAATTCGATAAGCTCGCCGCCGAAAACAAAGATATCAGCGGTAAGGATGCTTTCCTTTTGTTCCAATCGTATGGTTTTCCATTCGAGATGGTGCGCGAGCTTGCGACCGAGAAGGGTCTCAAAGTCGATGAGGAGGCCTACAACAAAGAGTTTGAGCATCATCAGGAGTTATCACGTAAGGGTGCGGAACAAAAATTCAAAGGTGGACTCTCTGAAGCGAGTGAAGTGACTGCCCGGCTCCATACTGCTACTCATCTATTAGGCGAAGCGATCAGACGCGTCTTAAAAAACAAGGATATCCGTCAGAAGGGTTCGAATATCACTCCAGAGCGTTTAAGATACGATTTCAATTTTGATCGCAAGCTCACTTCAGAGGAATTAAAATCGATTGAACATGAAGTGAACAAGGCGATCAAGGAATCCGTTTCGATCCAAAAAGAGGAGCTGGATTTGGATAAAGCCTTGAACTCCGGCGCGCAGGCGGAGTTTGGCGCCAAGTATCCTCCAAAAGTCAGTGTCTACACGATGGGCGCTTTCTCAAAGGAGATCTGCACGGGCCCTCATGCGAGCAATACAAAGGATCTTGGCCATTTCAAGATCATAAAAGAAGAGGCTGTGGCGGCTGGCATCAGGCGTATCAAGGCCGTCTTAGAGTGATATCTTTTTATCATGTTGATGATTCTTTTGCATGATGGTCTATCACGACGATTCTGATTACACTTCTAGGCGCATCCACGCGCTCAATGCTTTGAGGTCAAACCTGGAATCCCGATCCTTTGATACCCTCAAGCAAGACAAGGATCTAGTCTCGCTATTGCTCGACGATGATGACCTGCTGCGTATTGGCAAGATCCGTCAGGTCTCTAATGGGTATGCGCATGCGTACAATCTAAAGGCTAAATTCATAGGGCCATTAAGTGATGTCGCAGGACACGCTTATTTCATCGATTTCACTCCAACAAATGATACTCCTGCACTGGCCAAGTCACGTGAGTACAAGAAGAATCTCGAGCATATCCGCCGTCTAGTAAGCACAGGCAGACTAAAGAACTTCCCTGGCGCGCCAAGAGGGGATTAGACAGTCATCGCTTCTGATAATAACCGTTTGTTCAGCACTTTGCTTGCGTTCAATATTTCTATGCCCATGATTTTGCCGTCTTCATCTAGGTCAAGTAGGATATTTTCATTTATTTCGATGGTTTTTGTGGACTTGATGTTCTTGGCGTCTAGGCACACATAGGCAGCGTCCACATCCTTATCGTATTCTAGTTTCATTGTCTCACATCACGGTTATTATCTTTATATTGTTTTCTGATTGGGTGGCTACGATTTTTATGGTTCTGTTTTGCAGTGTTCCAATAAATTCTATGCGCTCGGAAATTCTTCGGGTAATTTTTGGATATTTGATCACATATTCCACTTCTAGTGAGGTTATCCCTCTTTGTCGCATCCTTGCAATCGAATGTGCAGAGTATTCTATTTTCATCAGTGGGGATGACTTTGGTTATTATAAAGTATTTCTCAAGAAATGTCGGAAAGTTTTTGGGACAACCGGAAATCTTCCTAGGATAGCCAGAAAAACCACCAGAAACAAACAAAAAACAAGAAATCCTTAAAAAAACAAAATCTATTCCTGGTTCATCCTTGTGATCGCGACTGCGATCCCAAGTATGATCAAGACCATAAGCAGGACAACTAGTGTGACTTCAAGGCCTCTGCGGAGCGTGGTCGACGTTCCGTCATCTGCCTCTTCTTGTGTCACGACGATTGGCTGGGTCTGGTTGAACGTGATTGTTGGGGTCACGACAGGTGTCACGGTTGTGTTTGTGCATCCAAGGATGTGGACTCTTCCTTGTGCTATCTCAAGGTCATGGAGCTGGTTGTATAGCACTTTGACGGTGACTGGGTAGTCTCCTTCTGCTACACAGGCCGGGATCTTCATGAAGATCTCTTCTGTGCTCTCTTCTCTGGTTGACTTGATCTGGTCAATGTAGTCTACTCCCTTGATCCCAAGGTCTGGGATTCCAATCTCGACACGGATATCATTTTCTGTCATCTCTCCTTTGTTCTCGATTCGAACTGTGGTCAGGAGGGACTGTCCGCTTTTCACGTTGCCGTTTGGGGAGAAAACGACATCTTCGACTTTGAGTGAATGTCTTGGGACATCTAGTTTCAAGTTGTAGTTCTTGGTCGTCTCGACTCCGTATCGGTCGCTCACGATCAATCGCATCTTGTAGCTGTCTTCTTGGACTTCATCTGTGAGTTTGAATGCCAATCTTTTGACGTATGTGACGTTTGCGTCAGCGTCAAAGACACCTGTTGCGTCGCTTATCGGGTTGATATTTTTGTATTCAAAACCCGACACGAATATCTCAAGTTCCGCGTTGCGGACGTCTTGGGTAGGCGTGAATTTGATCTCGACTAGGTGGTCTGTGTTCCTTTGTAGGTCCAGCAGGTTTACCTGGTTCTCTAGGACGGTGATGCCATCGATTCGCACTTCCTCTACGTTTATTGGCAGGGCAAATGCGCTTGCGCAGACCAAAGTCAGCGCGAAAATCCATGCAAAGATTGGTGTCTTCATTGTAACTCCCCTGTTTTTGGTTTGTCCAAAAACTTGTTATCCTTGTGGAGTAGTAAATTGTTTATAAAGCTGGCGGAATGTAATCATCTATTAGGGGTTACAACCTGTCACAATGGATATGGAACACGCATGAGCCAGCCCAACACTTATAAACCCCCTAAATCCATCGTCGGTTATGGCTTTACGAAAAGTCCTCATCACAGTGGTAGGTCACGTAGACCATGGGAAGACTACATTGCTTGACCGTCTTAGGTCATCTACTGTGGCGGAGAAGGAAGCGGGTCTCATCACCCAGGCGATAGGCGCTTCGATCATCCCAAGAGACGCCCTGCAAAAGACCTGCGGTTCTCTTTTGGAGACTTTCAAGATCGAGCTGAAACTACCAGGCATTCTCACTATCGACACTCCCGGGCACGCCGCTTTCACGAATCTAAGAAAACGCGGAGGATCCTTGGCTGACATAGCGATTGTGGTGGTCGATATCAATGAGGGCTTCATGCCGCAGACCGTGGAGTCCATCGAGATTCTCAAGGCGTCGAAGACTCCTTTCATCATCGCGGCTAACAAGATAGACCTGATCCCTGGCTGGCATGAGCATCCCGAATTGCCGCTTTTGGCGCACATCAACGCCCAGCCTTCCCAATCCGCCCAGATTTTCGAGCGAAAGCTCTATGAGATGGTAGGCAAGCTTTACGAGAAGTTCGAGCTTAGCGCGGACCGTTTTGATCGCGTCTCTGATTATACGAATCAGATAGCGATAGTTCCCACGGCGGCCAAGAAAGGTTTTGGCCTTCCAGAGCTTTTGGTGGTCATCATCGGTCTTGCGCAGAAATATCTTGAGCAATCCCTAAAAGTCAATCTTGATGGTCCTGCCAAAGGGACTGTCCTTGAGGTCAAGGAAGACAAGGGGTTGGGCAAGACCTTGGATGTCATACTTTACGACGGATCGTTGGCATTGAATGACACCATAGTCATTGGCGGCATCGATGGTCCCATCATCACTAAGATAAAAGCCCTTTTTGAGCCTGCACCCCTCTCCGAGATGCGGGAAAAACGTACAAAGTTCCTGCCGGTCAAAGAGGTCCAGGCTGCGACAGGGGTCAAGATCTCGGCCAAGGACATCGAGCCTGTCATCGCTGGCATGCCTCTTGAGTCTGTCAAAGGAAACGACATCGAGGAGGTCAAGGCGCGTGTGCAGTCGCAGGTCAAAGAGGTCATGATAGAGACAGATGCCACAGGTGTCATCATCAAGGCTGATTCTTTGGGTGGATTGGAGGCTCTAATCACACTTTTACGGGATAAGGGCATCTCGATAAAGAAGGCGTCGATTGGTCTTGTGACCAAGAAGGATGTCTCTGATGCCGAGGCTGTCTTGAAGCAAGATCCTCTTCTGGGAGCTATCATCGGTTTCAATGTCGATATCCAGCAGGATGTGCAGGCGGGTCATGTGAAGGTCATACTAAATAATGTCATCTACAAGTTGATCGAGGATCTTGAACGTTGGCAGGCGGAGTCCAGACAGCGTATCGAGAATAGTCAGCTTGATCTTCTCACCAGGCCTTTCAAGTTCGAGTTGCTCCGAGGTTATGTGTTCCGTCAGTCCAATCCTGCTGTATGTGGTGTTAGTGTCGAAGGCGGCACTGTGCGCACTGGAGTCCAGGTTATGCGCGCTGACGGTAAACCTATCACGATGGTCAAAGGCATCCAGCGTGAGAAAGAGAATCTCGAGAAAGCTGAGAGGGGAGCGCAGGTGGCAATAGCCATGCCTGATGTCATAATCGGTCGTCAGATCAACGAGGGTGATATGCTCTACTCATTCATCCCTGAAGAAGAATTCGTCAAACTAAAAGAGTTCAAGGAGTTTTTGAGCGTGGATGAGAAGGATATCTTGAGGGAGATCGCTGGTTTGATGCGCAAGGGAAACCCTGTCTGGGGCATTTAGTTCTGTTTTAGCCCTTTCCAATTCTTAAGCGCGCGTTCGTATCTCTCTGGGTTTCCTGTGTCGAACCATTGTCCCGAGAAAGGGTAGCCAAACAGTCGTCCAGATGTCGCGACTTTTGGGAACACATCCTTCTCGAGCATAGAAAAACCATCAGGGATGAGATCGATGTTCTCCGGCTCCATTATATAGAGTCCGCTGGAGATGTAATTCGATGGAGCCTCCTCTTTTGTCGGCTTCTCGATGAAGCGCAGTATCTTTGAGCCGGAGAGATCAGCTACTCCGTAGGCGGATGGGTCTTCGACTGTTGTCAGCGCGATCGTGATCGAGCTTTTGTTGGTCTTGTGTGTCAGATACATGTCCGTCAAGTCAACGTCTTTTAGTTCATCGCCGTTCGTGACAAAGAACGGCTCTTGGAGCATCTCGCGGGCTTTTTTGATCCCTCCTGCCGTGCCAAGTGGCTCATCCTCTTCGATGTATCTTATCCGTACTCCGAATTTTGCCCCGTCGCCGAAGTATTCGCGTATTCTCTCCTTGAGATAGCCTACGCATAGCACGATGTCTCGCACGCCGAACTTTTTGAATAGATCAAGGAGATGTTCTACGATCGGCTTTCCATGCACTGGGATGAGCGCTTTTGGGATCTCATAAGTTATCGGGCGGAAGCGCGAGCCGACGCCGCCGCACAGTATCACCGCTTTTTTTGGCATTGTCGCGCCAAGCGCTTTTTTTAGCAGGACGGAGATGGCATGCGACCTGTTTTTCACCTCGACATTGTCTATCATCAGGTCTATCGCATCTAGCATCTCTTTGTCGAGGGTGATGGTCAATCGTTCTACCATTAGCTTCAGAGGGTAGGCATATTATATAATGATTATGCTATCCTACTCCACGTAATACACACAAGCAATAAAAACACCTGATGATACCAAAGAGTATGGTTCGTATTGACGCAAAAGACACCCTCACATTCCTCAACAGGAAGGCGACTAAGCCTTTGTTGGAGTCCCTAAAAGAGCAGTTCGGTTTTGAGGGCGAGCTCGATTATGCGTTTGTCCAAAATACTATAAACAATATCTACATCGTCAAGCGCGATATCGACGTCATCGACACAAGTGAGCTGCGTATAAACAACATTGGGATGTATTTCGCCGAGATCCAGAAGCGTGGTGATCTGCGTCTATCGATCGAAGGCTCGCAGCTCATAGGACCGCAGTGCACCAAAAACGTCCTTGATCTTGATGATACCCAAGCCCAAGATTGGATGAAGGGCTACGAGCTTGAGACAACTTGTGCCCTAAAAGGATTTGTCCTTGTCCGTCACAATGGGGATTTCATGGGCACTGGTCAAGTGAAATTAGGCAAGCTCCTCAATTATGTTCCCAAGGCAAGAAGGGTCCATGCGACGATAGCTCCAATTGAGGAAGATGAGAACGTGATTGAATAGTTTCCAATTTTTCCGCAATATCTCTCATCGTCGATAGAAATCATTATTAGGCAGTCCATTGATTCTAGGCAGATGGGCCTTAGGTACTACATCGATACAAACATTTGGGTTGACTTGTTCCTTGATCGTAGGGGGCCTAGAGGTGAACCTCTGGGCATTTTTGCCGCAGACCTTCTTGCCAGCATCAAGTATAACGATGGGCAAATTGTCGTTAGTGATATGCTTACAAATGAGTTGGAGGGCTTAGGTTTGTTGGGGGATTTCAATGCCTTCACTTCGGGATATTTGTGCATCACTCTCTCGATGGATGATCATAAATACAAAGATGCACAGAGATTGATGCGCGATTTCAATTTGCATGCGGCTGATGCGGCGCATGCTGTACTAGCGCATGATAGCGATTCAATTCTGGTCACTAGGGATAATCATTTTAGGCTTGTGGAAGGGTTCATCGAATCCTTTGCTCCAGAGGATCTTATTTGAATCTAGCCAATACTTTTTTGGCCGCCTCTTCCCTGACTGTTTCATATTCCTCATCGTTTATCTGTTTTTTTGATATTCCTCTAAACGTTTCTACGCGGGCTCGGATTCTCTTGTATTCTTCATCATCAACTTTAGTATGTAGCGCGTTTCTGATGAATTCTGTTCTGTTCTGGTAGCCTTCGTGTTTCACAATCTCATCTATCCTCTCCAAAAACTTGGATTCGAGTTTTAAGGTTATCATCTGTGTGACCATATTGCTAAAGTATATACAATAGATATATAATTCTTTCGGCTCCAATAAACCATATCTGGGAAATTAACCGTTAGTATTTTATACCCGTACTTAACCTTCTTTATATCACTCATGAGGTGTTTTTAATGGCAAAGAAAGCGAAGAAACAATCAAAATCAGAAGTTACCTGCTGCGGCGGTAACAAGATGCTATATGTCAAGGGTCTGGCTGTGCTAGGCGTCCTTGCGCTTATAGCAGGTTATTATGGAGCATACGGATACTCGACCGCTTGGTATGTCCTTGCTGTGGTCTTATGGATCGCTGCCTGGGCCAAGAACCAGTATTGCTGCAAGTAGATTCTTTTTCTTCTTATTTTTCCTGTAATTATCTAGGGGTGCATATATCCAGCCCGACGCATGGACGCAAAGATTGTGACTGCAAATTTCGATTTCAAGAGATCAAAAGACGTCATCCTGCTCGACTAAGCCTACATATTCCATATCCGATCCCCCA
>CAYHWL010000037.1:0-4705 GCA_964359785.1 uncultured Methanosarcinales archaeon
AATCCTATTTCTCAAAGATTCTATCTCCCACCGGGTGAATATCCGCGCAAGGCCTTTTTCATCCAAACCTTTTTAAATGCCCCATCGATTCTCGTGTGTAATCGTTTCCCTATTAGTTGGAAATCCAAAGGTGATCACATGGAACAAGGACAGCACACTGACGATAATCAAGACGAGACAATGATGTCTGAAGCCGAGCAGCGAAATCTCGGTCAAGGTGAGGAGACAGAGACGCCCATCTCCACAGATGCGAAAGACGAAGTTGAGATCGTATCAGATAAGAAAGAGGCGCAGACGCCTAACGCGGACGAGCCTGAAGAGTCTTCCCCGATAGAAGAGACCCCCGAGATGAAGGTCATCCGCGACAAGCTTGCGGAGATAAGAGGCCCATTGCTCAAGTTGAAATGGGATGCGGAGCACGATCAGTTGAATCCTGGCAAGAAGCCGTACTATGACAAGCTCAAGAAAGATTTCGAGGAGCTCGAATCTGCTCTTAAGAAGGAGATCGAGAAACAGAAGAGCAAGTGATTTTGGGAAAGCTTATCTTTCATTTGCATGATTCTCCCGTAAGTCATAGTAGCTGACCCCCGGTCTTGACTATTTGTTTCCTACAGTATGCTTTTTCTTTAGGCTTTCTTCATATGCGTCTTGGCTTATCCCCATTCTTTCCATGAGGCGCGTGTGGAATATTTTCCAGTCTTTTTTGCGGATCCTTCCTCCCACTGCTGGCTTGTGTCCACCTCCATTTGCGCCTTCCAATCCTTCAATGCAGTGATGTACGAGTTCGACGCAGTCCACTTCTCCGCTTTGGTTGCGGATGCTGATCCCAAGAAGTTTCTCATCCAGCATCTCTTCTGCGATCACCATTGTCCAATTGTTGAATTTCTTTATGGAGAGCAGAGTGCTTAATACTGATCGTATTCCGTATTTTGGTGTGATATAGTATATCACTGTCTTTTGTTCGGGGTACACTTCCCCTTTTTTTTCGACAAGCCCAAACCAGTTGGTTATCTCTTTGTCGAACGCCTCTTCGTGCGTCTTGAAGTGTGATTTCATGACGTCAGTGAACTCCTTGGCGCCATACAGGAAGTCGCATAGTTTTGGGATGTCTTTTGGTTCTACTATGACTGTGCTTGTGATGACCTTTGTGACTTGGGCAAGTTTTGTCTCGTATACATCCGCTTTTTTTGTTATCCTATATCGGTCAAACACCCCGTCTATCGCGAATTTCCATTGTTTATACGCCGCATCCCCGATGACTCCCACGGCCATGAGCCAATCGCAATCATCAAGGTCTGCCATCGTGAAGAAAAGGTCATAGACCATGCGTGCTGTGGGGTATTTTGAGCTGTCTACTTCAGAGAACTTGTCTGGCTTGATGAACAGGCATCTTTCTGAGGCTATATCATTGGTGTACTGATGGTGGTCTATGACGATCAGTTTGCATATCTTTTCGCATGATTTCACGGTTTCAGGATCTTGGTCTACCGCGCGGTCAAGGCAAAATAGTACCCCTATATTTTTTTTCTGCAGGGTAGAGATGGTGTTTTGGGATATGGTCACGCCTCCTCGCTCTTGATGGATATGGAGGTCGCTTCTTCTCCCGCGGATGCGGAAGAGCGCTCGATCAAGGATGGCGCATGATGTGAGTCCATCAGGGTCAAGGTCATGGAATATCGCCACTTGGGTGTCCGAGGTTATCTCTTTGATGGCCAAGAATAGTTTCTTGTAGATGTCCGTCTTGATTAGGTCCATGGATTGCCCTTTTTCTTTGCCTTTATATTCTTATGGCAAGTCTGATGGGGCATGGAGTCATCTTATCCAAGCGATGTCCCTGAGAAGATCTGTTGCACCTCATCGTCTCTTCTTCTATCTGACCAAGCTTAAGAGCATCGCTACTATCACAAGAAAGATAGCCCACAGCTCCATATGTCCTACTCCGATTTCTGCCCTTTTTGATTCTTTATGGAATTCCACTTCTCTTCTGTCATATTGCACTTGTCTTCACCTTCTTTTTTATCGATTCCTTGTAGTTAAGGAGTATATTTTTAGCGCCATAGTATGACACGACGCTGGCGGAGTTGTTCATCCCTATTTGTGCGCCAAGCATCATGTCGTTCTTGAGTGCGAGTCCGCCTACAAGTCCGCTGGCAAAAGCGTCTCCGGCTCCTGTGGTCTCGACCACTTTTGCGTTCTGTGCCTCGCAGTGGAACATCCGTCCTTTATCTGATAGGTATGCCCCTTTTTTCCCGTCGGTTATCGCCACATAGGGTATTCCGATCCGGTTTAGCTGCATGAGGTGCTCTTTTGGTTTTCCGCATCCAAGCAATAGCTCTGCTTCTTCTGCGTTGAACACCAGCACATCTATTAGCGAGAGCATGCTCATGACTTCATCACGGGATTCCTTGATTTGGTATGCGCTAGGGTTCCAGGCTACCTTGATTCCGTGCATCTTTGCGTGTGCGACGACTTTCATAAAAGATATAAACGCCCTGTGCTGTAGTGATGAGGAGTAGATCCACTTTGTCTTCATGTTTTCAAGATCTTTCACGGCGAATTCATCGTTTGTGCCTTTATGTGTGAGGATGATCCGGTCTCCTTGTTTGCTGTCCAAGATGATTGATTGTCCGGTCTGCCCTCCGTGTTGGACGTATCGTGTGTCTACATTTTCCTTGTGCAGTTCCTTCGCAATCGCATGTCCATATATGTCATCCCCTATCTTTCCCATGTATGCTGTCTTGAGGCCAAGTCTCGAGAATGCGACTGCCGTGTTTGTTCCGCCTCCGCCTGTGTGGGTCTCCAGTCTCTCTAATCGTATCTTGCTCCCAAATGGAGTTTTCTTGCCAAAGAGCGCGTTTCCGGTGTCGGCGAACATATCTATCGTCGCCGAACCCATTGTGATTACATCAAACATGCTATAAATCAATGGTGTGCCAGATTAAAAAGTGTATGCATTCCTCAGGAATTTTTTCAGGAATTCAGTCTCATCCACTGCAAGTTTGAATACGCAATCGCCAGGGATGCTTGTGTATTTCCCTTCTATCTTGGAGAATCTGGCCTTCGCCTCTTCTGCGCGTTCGCCAAGTACGAGCGTTGCGTAGTTGGTGCAGATGTCATCTGCTCTCAATCCAAATATGTTTCTGGCTAGCAGGAAATTCTTTGCATGTTCTGGCATCCAGCCAAAGATCGAGAGGGTAGCTGGTTTTCTCTTCGCTGTGGAGAAGAGATGATATGCCCAGCCGTACTCTTTATTGGTATCGAGCATGCATACTAGATGATCCCTTTGGCCGGGGAGATGTATCCACAGGCTGTAGAACGGTTCCCATCTGTAGGTCCCGCTGAATTTATGTTTTTTTGTTTTTCTGTCGTATCCGATGTCTATCAGCGTGTGTTTCTTGTACGACATCTGTCCATATTGGTTCAATTGCCAGAAGTCGTCTATCATGCGTAGCGTTATCTTCCTTGTCCGGATGGTTTTGTCGAGGGTTATCAGTTCTGGTTTTCGTCGCAAGAATGTCCCATCCTTCTTGTGCACGATTCCCGCTCCATCTCGGGTCATCTCTTCTTTTTGGGCGTATAGTGTTTCAAGCTCCAATGAGAGATTAGATGCAATCTTCTCAAGGGACTCGACACTCATGTTCCTCTGGTTGAGGCATTTATCGATTTGTCCTTTATCCATTCTAGAATCTCTTGACTATAGGATGTCTAAAATTTCCAGGGAGTATAATAAGCTGATGAAAATGCGTCTAGTATTTCTCATCAGTCGAGCTCCTTTGTGATCCTTTTTAGTCGTGTTTTGTGCGCGTTGTTTCTCTGTTCCCGGATCTTGTGTATAGCTTTTTCCATTCTTTTAGCAGTGTCTAGCCTCAATGCTCAAAAAAAGTCGCTAAGTGGTCGTCTTTTCATGATTCTGAGCATCAAGTCGCTAAATGATTTGTTCGTGGTTTTCATAGACTTGAATGTCTCATAAGCTTCCTTTGTCACAGTGATAGTCTTTATAGACAGATGAAACAAAAAAAGAAAAAATAGATCAGTACTTAGTCCTGTGCTAGTTCCCAGACAGCTTTCAATGCTACAATGACAGCTGCTGGAGCGACAAACACGCTGATTTGTGCCACTATTGCGCTTAGGTATGCACCGACATTCATCCATACGATGGCTCCGAAGTTTGCATTGCCTGCGACGACTAGCGCGATTGATGCGGCTAGGAATTCAACAGTCTCTTTTGAAGTGACGTTGAGGAATCCTACGATTAGGCCTAGTACCACTAGCAGCAAGGTGACATAGCTTGTCATGTCTGCTAGACTCGTTGCGAATAGACCTGATACGACTGCTATTGCCACACCGACCAAAAACGCGATGTGTCCTACTTTTGCTTCCATTTTGATTGCACCTCCAAAATTGGATTTACAGGGTTGCCCCTATTCTATATATAAACGTTTCGAGCCAAAAACCCTTTGCTCGTCAATACCTCATCCGATCAAGCGTGCTATGCGCGTCTCCTGCGCTTTGCAGTGTCCGTAGGGCCCCCAGAAGCTCCCCCGCGTTGGCTTCGAATAAGGCGGCAAGATACTTCTTCTCTTCAAGGGTCATACGCGCTCTCGCGTCAGCTTCGAGCAATCCGTAAGGATATCCAAGGAATGCCGGGTCTGTGGCGTGGTAGGCTATCATGCGGATGCTCTCCATATCCGCCCCGTCTACACGG
>CAYHWL010000037.1:4715-13214 GCA_964359785.1 uncultured Methanosarcinales archaeon
CCATGTAGTCTGCAGAACCCCACCTTCCCGTCAAGGTGCGCCCACATCCCGTCAGGTGCTTTTGAGAGGATCGCGCTTATCGCGCTGGCCCCTGTTTCAGTCAATAAATTCGTCGTCTTTGAGATTCCGATTATCTTTGTCCCACTCTGTGCCGCGTTATCAAATGCCGCTTTGATGGCTTCCTTGTGCCCAGTATGGTGGGCATCCAGGTCTCCGTCTTTGACTACAATCCCGCCTTCAAGGGCGAGTTCGCCTGCCATTCTGTATTCGCTTATGCTTCTGCAGGCGTTGGCCACTGCGCCTATGTTTGCGTTGTGGTTGCTTGTGGCTAGTGTGTCGTCGCGCAGTTTGAAGAACGGAAAATCACGCTGGGCCGGGATGGTTTCCGTAGAATATCCAAGCCCCCCCTCTTTTTTCGCTGTCTTGATTATTAGGTAATACTCTTGAGTGTTGTCTTTGATGCGTTTGCGTCCCATCCAAGTGCTGGAATATACTCTGACAAATTCGATGTGCAGTGTTGGTGATGAGAATATGGCGGTCTGTCCTCCGTCGACATATGATATCTGGCAGTCAGGCTCCCGCGCTTCCAGTAGAAAGAAATTCTCATCTTTGATGGTCATCTGTCCATGCGCAAGGGAGATTGTCCCCCCTGGATCGTTGTGCAGGTTGATCCTTTTGATGGCTTCCTTTAGTCCCTGGTTCATTCTACTAGGTAGGATTTCACTCTCTCGTTAATATAGTTTCGGAGAGTGTCGATCACCGCATGCGGCGTGCGTATCTCGTTTCGCACATTCGCGTACATCCGTCCTTTTCGCTCTACTGCTTGAGGATATTTCCTCTTGAATTCGATGGCATGGGCTTCTAGTTTTACCGGCGGGCCCATCTGCTCCCTAAATGCAGATAATTCCATCATATCAAGCACAAACCACAGGTATCCGTCTCCTGATCCTGGCCATTCCCATCCGCTTTTGTTCACGCCAAATGGTGTCAGGGCGCGAAGTATCTGTTCGTATGCCTGCACTATCTTGGCTCCTGCTTTGTCTTCTTTGGCCTCAAGCGGCGTGACTGTGACAAGCACATGGTTTTTCTCTTCACGTATGGAATCTGGGTTGAATGCTCTCTCGATGAAGAAATCCATATCTGGTTTTTTCAAGAATTCTCCTGCGGCCTTGATGAATCGTCTGAAGTTCTCTTCTGATAGCGCGCTTGCGGCGTTGCGTGCTGGTTGCACCGGGTCTATTAGCACAAGCGGAGACAATGTCTTCGCTTCATTGAGTTGCGCAAGCGCTTTGCCCTTATGGATATCATTGTGGTCGATCACTTGCTTGTCTTTCCATTTCTGCGCTCCTGCTAGAAGTTTGATGAATCCGCCGTAATGTATGGTCAATATGTCAAGCACGTGTCCGGAGAACCCTCTGATGTAGCTTTCAGCTCCGTAGCATTTGTTCGCTTTGCAGAATTTCTTGGCAAGACGGATGTCATCATTTATTCCTTTGCCGTTTTTCTTTACCCATTCTACATGCCATGGTGAGAAGTCTGTGATGTTGTGCGCGTCCGCTGGTTTTTTGATGGCAAGGACCGGCACCATCTCGTATTGGAGTCCATCCCTATGCAGGTGGAAATAATCACGTGAGCCGTGCAGTCGCTCTAGTTTGTATCCTTTGAGCGTCTTTTCGAATAGATCCGATATGTTCGCGTCTTTGTATTTTTGGGCGAATCGTATAAATATATCTACATCGTGGTCTCCGCGGAGATGCGTTTTTTTAGCGAAGCTTCCGCCGACGCCGGCATGCGCGTCAAGTTTTCCCTTCTTGAGGGCCAAGTCTATCTCGGTGACGGTGTTTTTGACCACTTCCTCAAACTCATCGCTTGGCGTTATGGTCTTCTTCACTGATTCGAGTATGTTCTTGTACTGGATGGCCATAGCCTTTTGTCGGTAGTCTCCTCTATAAAAAAGGATGGGTGGGGTTTTTCCGATATCCTTATTACTCTGTGCCCCAAGCATACTCCCATGCACCAAATCATCCTCGACACCAACTTTCTTCTTATCCCGATCCAGTTCAAGGTGGATATATTCCAGGAGATGCAAAGGGTCTGTGATTTCCGTTACGCTCTTTGCATCGTCGACCAGACTTTGGAGGAGCTAAATCAGATCAGCCTTCAGGGCAAGGTCAAGGATCGTTTAGCGGCGAAAGTAGCGATATCACTAGTCAGATCAAAGGAGATTCAGATCCTCGATTCCCATATGGAGAAGGTGGACGATGCTATCACTCGTCTGGCAGAGCCAGGTGTTATAGTCGCCACCAACGATCGGGGCCTAAAGCGCAGAGTCCTTGAGAAGGGTGCAAGGGTCCTGGCGCTTAGGCAGGAGAAGTACCTGATTCTTAGTTGACTTTACCAAATCCTGCCGCCGGCGTGACCCGCGGCTGGGGTTGGGCCCGTCGGGCTGCCGCGGGAGGGCGTGGAGCGTTAGCGACACGACCGTGTCACCGCCGGTGGCGGCAGGATTTTTGGTCTTATTTCCAAAACCTGTTTAGGCTGTGAGTTTGCCGTCTGTTCGTGCAAACCTTTAAAAACCCGCCAACTTCACCGTCGTCTTATGTATTATCTCACACAGCTAAAGGACTTCATCAGGGTGCCTCCTCACTTCTTTAGCGAGGATGTCGAGTCTGCCGTCTTGAAATCTATCAAGAACAAGTATGAGGGTTTCATCGATCCAGATATAGGGATTGTGGTGGACGTGGCAAAGATCTCGGATGTGAAAGAGGGTGTTATCATCCCCGGGGATGGGGCTTCATATTATGAGACTGTCTTTGAGGCTTTAGTATATAAGCCCGAGATGTCTGAAGTTGTCGTCGGAAGAATCAAGGATATCGCTGATTTTGGTGCGTTCCTCACCTTAGGTCCTATCGAGGGCATGATCCATATCTCGCAGACTATGGATGATTTCGTCTCGTTCCAAAAAGAGAAGGTCTTGACAGGCAAGGAGTCGAACCGCCTCCTCAAGGTTGGCGACAAGTGCCGTGCTAAGATGATCGCTGTCTCATTCAAGGATCCGCTCAATCCAAAGCTTGGTTTGACCATGCGTCAGCCAAGACTTGGCAAGATCGAATGGCTTGATGAAGTCAAGCAGGCTGCTACACCAGAAGCGAAAGCTGCTCCTGCGGCCAAGCCAAAGTCAAAGCGTCCTGTATCAGGTAAGTGAAAATGACAAAACGCAAAGTGTGCATCAGGGATCGTATCTTTGTCGACGGTGACGAATGTCCGTTGTGCAAGGGGTCAAGTTTTAGCACCTCATGGAACGGTCGTATGTTCATTTTGGATCCAGCCAAGTCATTGATTGCCCAGAAGGTTGAGATCAAGGATAAGGGCGAATATGCTATCAAGGTAAGGTGAAAATCATGGAAGTCACAATAGGTAAGAAGGTTGAGTTTGCTTTGTTGGGTAGGACATCAGTCGAGGCGACAGTCAAGTTCGATGCGGCTACTCCTAACAGGGGAAATCTTGAGAAGGCCATCGCAGACAAGCTCAAAGTCGAGCCTGCTCTAGTCATAGCGGAGCATGTCTATTCTGATTTTGGTTCAAGATCAGCCAAGATCCAGGCGTTGGTGTATAAGGATGCTAAGCACAAGGCTCTTTACACCGTGGTTCCTGGAAAGGTCATTGCGGCAAAGGCCAAGGAGCGTTTCGACGCGGTGAGAAAGGCCGCTACCGAGAAGAAAGAGGCTGCCGCAGCTGCGGCTCCTGCGCAATAGGTGAACAAGAATGGCAGACAAAAAACCAGTCGGAAAATCAAAATCATGCAAGCTCTACAAGGCGTATGATGTCAAAGGAGGGTCTTTGTCAAGGAAGACGAAGTCTTGTCCTAAATGCGGTTCGGGTTTCACCCTTGCTCCTCATAAGGACAGGTTGAACTGCGGCAAGTGCCACTATACAGAGTTTGTAAAGAGCAAGTGATGCTCCTATCTGATATATCCTCACGGATTCCCCATAAGCTCTTTGAGATACTTCGGGATTCTGGTATTGGTGAATTGCGTCCTGCGCAGGAGAAGGCTATTGATGCCGGGCTCCTACAAGGGCGTAATCTCGTCGTCTGCACTCCTACTGCGTCAGGTAAGACGTTGATCGCGGAGCTTGCGATGCTAAAAGGTGTGTTGGAGGGTGAGGGCAAGGCAGTCTATGTTGTCCCCCTAAAGGCCTTGGCGAGAGAGAAGTTCCGTTCTTTTGAGCAGCGTTATGGTCATGTCTGCAAGGTGGCGATGTCTGTGGGTGACAAAGAGTCATCCGACACCTCACTTAAAGACGCTGATCTTATCATCTGTACGAGTGAGAAACTAGACAGTCTCATCCGTCATCGCGCTCCTTGGATCAAGGATGTCGGCACGGTTGTGGTAGATGAGATCCATCTTCTTAATGACAAGGGGAGAGGTCCAACTCTAGAAGTTGTCATAACTCTTCTTCGTCAGATGTTGCCTGATATGCAGCTAGTCGGTCTCTCTGCGACGATCGGTAATCCTGGTGAGCTGGCCGACTGGCTAAGCGCCCAATGCGTTCTCGACGACTGGCGTCCTGTCCCTCTAAAGAAAGGCGTCTTCCACGATAACTTCCTGGAATTGGAGTGATAAGTCTACTCCCGAGACCCTTCCAGTTGCATGGCATAAGGGGATTGTAGGTGTATAAGAATCTCGCTGAACCTACAACCCCAAACTCTCCATTATCACTTTGCTCTCGAATTTCTTCAAGTCCTCATACTCTTGTCCGACGCCGATGAACAGTATAGGCTTTTTGGTGATATAAGATACAGATATTGCCGCTCCGCCTTTCTCATCTACATCCGCTTTTGATAGTATGATACCGTCTATTCCGATGGCGTCGTTGAAGGCACGGGCCTGTTCTACGCAGTCGTTTCCTGTTATGCTCTCGCCGACAAATAAGGTGACATCTGGTTTTGCCACTCGGACTATCTTGTGCATCTCATCCATCAGGTTGATATTTGATTGCATCCTTCCTGCTGTGTCGATCAAGACAATATCCTTTTTCTTGCTCTCCGCGTGTTTTATGGCGTCGAATGCGACTGCGGCTGGGTCCGCTCCATAATCGTGTTTGATGAGTTTGACGCCTAGTTTGTCTGCGTGTATCTGTAATTGGTCGATGGCGGCCGCTCTGAATGTGTCGCTTGCTGATATCACGACAGAGTATCCGTTCGCTTGGAGATAGTGCGTCAGTTTGGCGATTGTGGTGGTCTTTCCGCTCCCGTTTATCCCGACCATGCACACTACTAGCGGTTTATGCTTCTTCTTGGCCTCTGCCGCCTCATCAAGGATGTCTATCTCTTCTTTGATGAACAGCGTGGAGATGCTGGCTTTCAGGGCGGCGACTATTGTCTCTTCGATCTGTCCTCGTTTGATTGGTTTGTCTACAAGTTCGTTCTTGAGGTCGCCTTTTATCTTCTCGATGACTTCGACTGCGACGTTGTTCTCAAGGAGGCCTACTTCAAGCTCCCAGAACATCTCTTCGAATTCCTTTTCGCTTATCCGTTTGGCGGCTATTTTTTGTCCCAGTGATGCGAAGAATCCTTTCTTCTCTTCCTCGGGTTTTAGTTCTTCATATGATCGTGTTGGCTTTAGGGGTTTCTTGGATGGCTTGGCTTCTTGAGGTGTCTTGGCAGGTTCTGTCTGTGGTTCTTCGATTCCGTCTGTTTCTGGAGCTGTCGGTTCTTCGTCCAGTGTTTGCTCTTTTGGCTCTTCTTCGGTTTCTGTTGTTTCCTCTGCTGGTTCTTTCTCGGTTTCTTCAGGTTCTAAAGTCGGCTCTTCGGCTTCTTCCTCGATTTTAGGGGGTTCCGTTTCTTTATGCTCTTCTTTCTTTCCAAATAGCCGTTTGAAGAATCCTGCTTTCTTTGGCTCTTCCTTGATTTCTTCAACGATCTCTTCTTTGATTATCTCGGCAGGTTCTGCTTGAGCATCCTCTTCGGCATGTTTTTTTGGTTCCGGTTTCTTGATCTCGGCTTTAGGTTTCTTGGCTTCCGGCTTCTTCTCGACCTTCTTAGGTTCTGGTTTTTTCTCTGCCTTTGGGGCTTCTTCTATCACTTCATCCTTGGACTCCTCTACTTTCTTTTTGAAGAGGCCTACTGCGCCTTTAAGTTTCTCTTTGAGGAATCCAAACACTTTATTGCCCTCCTAATTCTTCTTCGAGCGAGCTTGCCTGCGCCGCCATCTGTTCCATCTGGGTGGTGAGCTGGCTTTGCGCCATGCGGATCTCGTTCATCTGTTCAGAGAGCATCTTCTGCACGTCTGCCACTGGTTTACAGACGCTGGCCTTTCCACCGATGTTGACGATGAGTTCAGAATTGTCTTTGAGGATAGCTTTTGCGAAGATCCCTCCTGCGAGTGGGATTAGTATTTCTGATTCTGTCTTGATGTTTGAGAATTCTCCTAGCGCGGCATTGGTCGCCTCAAGTTCGGCTGTCTGCATCTCCAGTTGTTGCAGTTGTTGCTGTATCGCTTTTAGGTATTCTGTCAGCATCTGGTGTTGCATGTATTTTTGCTCTGTCTGCTTCTTCTCCTTGTCTGTCTCGATTACTTTTTTCATCACTCGAGGTAATAGCGGGTCGGTTTAAATAGGTTTATATCAAATCATATTAATAATCGGAGTGTGACTCCCATTAAGATATGATTATTAGAAAATCACCTAACTTTGTTCTTATTTATCCGTAATGTGATTTTCTATAGCCTATTGCGCTACGGCTCTCTTCACCTTTTGCGGGTCGATGACATGTATCTTTATCTCCGAGAATGGTTTGTCTTGGGATAGGTCGAGTTTACGGTCATTTGCCAGATGCAATAATGGGATGAATGTGAATATCTTGTCCTCTTTGGTGTGATTGTCCTCCAGGAGTTCATGGAAGTGGATCGGTTGTTTTTTGCTGTATTCCTCAAGCACCATCTTATAGAGTCTTTTGATGGACAGCGTGATATCCCTTTTCTTGTAGGGTATCGCCACGTCAAGGGGTGGCATGTGTTTCATGAGCCGTCTTTTCTTGACTTCTAGGGCTTTCTCCAGTGCGTGCACCAGATCGAAGATGCTTACTTTTCGTTGTCTTGGCTGTGGTGTCTTTGGGATGAGCTGCATCTTCTCTCCGTCAGGTATCATCCCTGCGGGTCTCATCTCTGCTCGGAGATCATCATAGAATTGCTCTTCATCGATGTCTTTTTGCGCAAGGAGCGCATCCAAAGCGTCTAGATCCTCTCCGACTAGCCTGTTGGCTTTTATCTTCAGTAGAAGCGCTGCCGCAAGGACGGCTTTTCCGCTTAGTTTGAAGTTCGTCTCTTTTAGCTCCGAGAGTTTCTCGATGAAACGCTTCGTGAGGTGCGTCAAATCCACATCCCACGGGTTCATTTTTTCAGAGCGGACTAGGTCATAGATTATGTCTTTCCATGTGATCTCGTCCTTCTCCATCAATATGGAGAATATCTGGTCTTCCATTGGTTTAGAGGGGAGTGTCCATTATTTTAAAGTTGGTATTCAATTTCAGCTAGACAGTTCCTTCGACCTCTTTGAGCATTTTGAGGTCGGCTAACCGTGGTTTGATGTTGCTATTTAGGTCAAAGACTCCAATCCTTTTTTTCGTGTTAGCTTGGGCTTCTTTGATAAATGAGCTCCACAGGATTTCTGTATCTATTAAGACTTTGGTCTTTTCCGCTTTTGTCTTTAGGGCATTGAATTTGAGGGTCTGTTCTTCTATAGCCTTCACAAATGGCACCACGATTGAGGATGGGACTCCCTTTTTCTGGTGGAATTCTATCCCTCGGAGTTCGAGCATATAGATTGTCTGGGTTATGAACTGGTTGAATCGCGCGTTTAGCACTTGCTGGCAACTGCTGCGGTTTCCTTTCTCGTTGTCACAGCTGATCTGTTCTGCTTTCACTGATTGCAGTTTCGCCATTTTCTGCATGCAGACGGATCGTCTGGCCGCGTCTGTGAGTGCGAGGCATCGGTGGGTGTGCGCGAATGTCTCAAGGCAGGCGGTCTGGAATCTTGAGGGTTTGCTCCTGCATATCTCTGGCCTGTATGATAGTAGGCTGATGTTTAGTTCGAGTCTGCATCCGACTCTTTCTTCTAGGGTTTGTAGTTCGCAGGTGTCATTTCGCAAGGGGGCTGGTTTTGGTTTTCGCAGTTCACCATGGATCGGGGGGCCTTCTTTTACGGTATAGTTGAGCGCATTATATAGTATGAACGGTTGTCTGCCTGCTTTGGTGTTCACCATGCTCTGATCTGCGATTTTCCCGTTGTTTGTGATGACCATGCTTGTGGCGTATCCTGTGATTCCAGAAGAGTGGGTGCCATCTGTGATTATTCCTAGGCCAAAGACAGCCACGACAGCTATCATCATCACTATCCCTTTTTCCATGACAAATCCCCTCTTTTTTTGATTTATCAGTCTTGCGGTGCATCCTTTTATGCTTCGTGCGATTCCTCCGTCGGTATGGGGAAAGCGCTCGT
>CAYHWL010000038.1:0-13163 GCA_964359785.1 uncultured Methanosarcinales archaeon
TTCATCTATGATAGCCTATCATAGATGAATCTAGGCTCAAAGACTGGCTGCAAGATATTCACGAGAGCATGATGGACAACTCGGTCGCGAAACTCACTGACACATATCTTCCGTGTCTTTGGATCACGAAGTATGAAAGTCTTGAGTCTGGCCGGTTTGTAAGTGCGTGCTCTTAATTCCCGCATCAAGATGCACAGATTCAACCGCCAGTCCCTACCAAAGTCTTGGATTTTCGGATTACCCGTCTTGTGCGAGCGGGCCTTCTGATAAGCATTCTCCAAATTGCCCCAACTGTACAACCTCTTGTACCGATTCTTGTGTGTTTTCATGATTGGGAAACCCCTGGAGAGGGTTATTCCGAGCACCCGGCCATTGTTGTTGAAGTTGTCGTTGGCATTGACGTTGTTGATGTTGTTGAAGTTGTCGTTGCCGCCGAGCCGCACAGGCCGGACTCTGTAGTCCTGCTACCCCTATAACAATCACCGATGTTCCAAGACGTTCGCCTCACCCGAGGTTACCAGCTGTCACATCTGTATGCTCAAAAACCGACGGCTTTTGGCACGCCAGAAATCTTCGATTTCTGAGCGTTTTATAGCAATGCAAACCATAGGTCTGACTCTTGCCATGATGGCAGGACATGTAGCCCCTTTCAGCACCTTCCTTTTGTTTGAGGCACAGCGCTATTACTCCAGGGGAATCGAAAGAAGAAATATCAAGAATAAAAAACTACCTAGACTTCTTATGGAGAATTTTTTGCGCCGACGCTACCCCCGAGCACCCCGCCAATGCTGTCGAAGTAGTCGCCGGCATCGACGTCGTTGACGTAGTCGAAGCCGACGACGCCGCCGAGCCGCACAGGCCGGACTTGCATCTTCCCCGCTTCTACAGCTGGGTGAGCAAACCAAATATACCCTTTCGGCCCCTTTGGATCATCACTCTTAACTTTAGAAGCGATGAATATACCGTTCTGCCTTGCTCCATCAACCGTCAAGACTTTCTGAACAGTCGAGTCCGCGTTATAATCAGAACGACCGTCGGCATCCTGTCGAACATATTTCCCAATATCTTCTGCAGGAACATCGAACGATCTTTTGGTATCTTCTGAAGATTCTATCACGCGTTTAGTCAAATTGTCATTCTTCAGATCGATTGGCAGTGTGACCACAGACCCAGATTCCAGATCCGGATGGTTCGCAAGATAGAGCTGCTCTTCACGACAGGTATCATACATATGCGCCCGCAATTCTCCCTTTTTTCCAGGAGTCATACATATGATGGTCCCAGTCAATAAAGTATCAATCGAGTTCTGAGCGCCGCCAGTCTTAGCCCGAAGATCGATGAGTGTCTGTATCGATTTAAGTTCAGCTGGCTTGCCGTCAATCGCCAATTTTGCGACCCACAGCATGCCCTGCTTCCAGGTCATATACCCCGAAGCTGGAGCATATTCCTGCCCATTGAAACGGAATGTGTCTAGATATTGAGGTTCGTTGATAACAGCACCTTTCTTGATTATCTCTATAGTCATGATGTCTTCACCACGACCAAGTAAGCAGCGTTGGTTTAAAAAGCTTATGTTTGTTATCACTTGGTAGTTACACTAATTAGATTGCCAGTGTGTGAAACCTCGCTAATCGTTTAATCGTAAAGTATATATACTAAATGATTAAACGATTTGACATAATACTACTAAATTAACGTGATAATTTAACATGGAAAAGACATTTTACAACCGCAAAGAGCAGATGAGCGATTAATAGAAGCTCTAGTTCTCAACAAATAGATCCATCAAATGCAAATATCAATATACACGTCTAAGAGATGCCTACAACATCTCTGAACTTAGCAAATCGATTCTGGACGGGCACTACGCCTTGATCGAAGATTTCACATCCGGCTTGTGCTCCTCCTTCATGAAGGGGAAGAAGATCACTTCCTTGATTGTAGGCTGATCGGTAAGTATCATGATCATGCGATCCATGCCGATGCCCACCCCGCCAGTCGGCGGCATGCCAATCTCGATAGCCTCGATAAAGTCCTCATCCATAGGATGCGCCGCTTCCGAGCCCGCGCGTAGCTGGCCCGCCTGGTCCTCCAAAAGCTTCCTCTGTAACAGCGGATCATTAAGCTCGCTATACGCATTCGCGCATTCGAAACCGAACATGAAAAGCTCGAAACGCTCGACAAAATTGGGATCCTTGCGGCTTGGCTTGCACAATGGAGTCGACTCCTTTGGATGCTCTATTATGAAAGTGGGCAAGATGAGTTTGTCTTCACAAAGCGACTCGAAAAGAGCGCAGATAAGGGCGCCTCTGGTGATATCACCTTTTAGCTCAAGATTATAAGTGATACGAAGCTCCGCAAGCTGTTCATCATCAAGCTTGTCCACATCAATATTCCCAAACTCTCTTATCGCATCACGCATCGAAAGCCTGCGAAAGGGCTTGGACAGATCCACCGCGTGGCCTTGATAAGTGAAAGACTCCTTGCCATGCACAGCCTTGCAGGCGGCACGGAAAAGATGCTCGACCAAAATCATGATCGACTCATAATCCACCCATGCCTGGTAAATCTCGATCTGCGTGAACTCTGGATTATGAGTACGGTCGATACCCTCATTGCGGAAATCCTTACTAAACTCATAAACCCGCTCAAAACCGCCGACCAAAAGACGCTTGAGGTGAAGCTCGTCACTGATGCGCATATAGACATCCATATCAAGCGCGTTTAACTTTGACTTGAACGGCCTTGCGGCCGCGCCGCCATAATTAGGATGAAGAATAGGAGTATCCACCTCAAGGAAACCATGAAGATTAAGATGGCTCCTCACAGCATCAAAGATCTTGGTGCGATCCATAAAGACCTGCTTGACTTGCGGGTTCATTATCAGATCAAGATAACGCTTTCGATAACGGATCTCCGGATCGACTAAGCCGTGAAATTTTTCAGGGAGCGGCCTGATGCTTTTTGTCAGAAGAGTGAACTGCCTGCAATAGACGGAGAGCTCGCCAGTCTTTGTCTTGAACGGCTCGCCAGCGACACCGATGATGTCTCCGATATCGCAACGCTTGAGGATATTGTACTGCGTCTCTCCAAGATCGTCAAAACGAAAATAACACTGGATCTTTCCAGACTCATCCATAAGATGGCAAAAAGAGGCCTTGCCCATCTTGCGAAAGGCCACTACACGCCCGGCAGTGCAGACAGTCTCCTTGGCATGCTCCTCTGGAGCAAGATGAGGGAACGCATCGTGGATGCTTTGAGTGGAATGAGTCTTATTGAAAGAATAGGGATACGGCTCAACACCTTGGGCACGCAACGCCGCAAGCTTATCCAGACGATCCTTGATCAGTACGTGGATCGGTTTTTCCTGCGCATCGCCTTGCTCCATAAACAAGCGCAGAAGAAAGTTTGTTTATAAGGGTTTCCTTGAGTGGGAAGAGCGAATATCCAAACAGGGGATTGCAGATTGTGCCTATCCTTATAAAATAGGAACAAATTATATAAAGAAGCTGAATAGTATAAACTTGGGGGAAAATCATGAAACGTAAAGTAATCCAGATAGCCAACTCTACTCAACTTATCAGCCTGCCGCATAAGTGGGCCCAAAAACACAAGATCAAGAAAGGTGATGAACTCGAGATCACGGAAGCGCCTGGGAAGCTCACCATCACACCCAATCTGGTGATGCCAAGTGAACAGGTGGAAGTCGACGTGACCGGACTTGACCGCACAAGCATACTGCTTCTCGTCCGTGGACTCTACAAAAGAGGATACGAAGAGATAAGGGTGATATGCAACAACACTGTTGTCCCTCATTATCGCACCCAAGAGCAAAGAAGCTTCCTGTCAGTCATACACACCGAAGTGAATCGACTGCCCGGGGTCGAAGTGATTGAGCAAAAAGACAATCATTGTGTCATCAAAGCGATATCAGAACCCACTCTCAAAGATATTGACACGGTGATGAGAAGGATAATAATGCTCATAAATGACGCGGCGAACGATGTCATAGTGGCGTGCAAGACACAGGACAGAGTGCTGCTTGAGACAATCGAAGAAAAACACGATACGATATCCAAGTTCACGAGCTTCATCTCACGGCTGCTCAACGCGCAAGACAGCGAAGAACATCTCTTCCTGCTCTCGATAGTATGCCTGCTTGACAAAGTGATGGATTTCATCAAGAACACATCTAGGATAGCTCTTGATTATGGCAAGAAGATAAAACCCGAGACGGCCGAATTAATGGAGCTCACTTACGAGACATTTCAGATATACCAAAAAATCCATTTCAAGATAGACACCAGCCTTGTGACAAAGATGAGCAAGCTCAAAGAGGAGGTGCAAGATTCACTAATACAGATCAGCAAGATAGTCCCAAAAGAAG
This sequence comes from uncultured Methanosarcinales archaeon, assembly GCA_964359785.1. Taxonomy (GTDB): domain Archaea; phylum Nanobdellota; class Nanobdellia; order Woesearchaeales; family JAGWAF01; genus JACQSU01. Next base: position 4,388 of record CAYHWL010000038.1, read on the forward strand.
ATATACTTATAGCCAGCACATTCCAATCAGCACTTGAATGTTATAGGGGGATAGTAGAACTGCGCCTAGCTATGGCTTATCCTTCACACCGTACAAGCTTGCCAACACATTAGGCGAGAGCGCAGAGTGTTTGAGAATCGCATTCCTATCAGGACCGCGGACCATCACAACATTGAGAAATATTGGCGCCATAGACTTCTTGTGCTCAATGCTTGCCAGTGAAGCTTCTCCACGGATGATGTCTTCTAGTTCATCAGTAAGCCTGTAATGGATTATGCCAACAATATTGCTATTATCCACCCTTGAGAGAGTGAGATCCGACATCCTAGGCTGTTCCGCGTCAAAATGACAAGCGATTGAATGAGTGGAATGAGCCTGCAGCTTACTGATCACAAGCTGCATGGCCACTTTCTGATACGCTGGGTCCACAGGCGCCTTTAGATAGAGGTTATATCTCCCATAAGCCATTTCCACACCAAGGATTGGAAGCTCATCAATCTGCTGGAAAATAAGAGGATCGACTTTCTCCGCCTCTTCACCAAGCCGCCTTGAAATCGAGACCACCCTTCGGTACGTAAATCTCTCCGTCAATGCTTTGACGCATTGGGCTTTGTCGAAGCGCACGGTGTGATTAGCGGGAATACGTTCCTCAAGCTGTCTTGGCGCAAAGCCAGTGAGACGTCTCACGAGGCTATCAACATAATCTTCATTATCATGGGATCGCTCCCATCCAATAATACGCACCGCTTTCTCCAGAGCAATGAATTCAGAGCGTTTCTCCGACTGGATTTGAGTCTCCACTCCAAGCGGCTCCATGTCCGTCCTGATGATATAGTTAAATCCCTGATTAGGTTGGAACGCGGCGGGAATCTCCTCATCCTTATTCTTCTGGATCCTCTGATTGACGGACACATCCTGCCTCTTGCGGATACGTCTAGACAACTCGTGCTCTGAAGCGTAAAGACAGATCTTCACAACTCTCTCCCGGAACTCGACTTCAACCGCACTGAAGTCATCATTCATATGACCGCAGAGAAAAACGTCACGCCCGCTGCGATAATGATTGCCTATGGATTTATCAAGGGCATAATAATTATCGGCAAAAAAAGTGAGCGAATTTAGTATGCCTTCCCTATATTTGTTAAGGAGTCTATGACGGGACATCGGAACTATGTATGCGCTCTCATTAGGCCTGCTCTTCCTTGTTGTTGTCTTGTAGGCCAACGCCGCAGTGTTATAGAAATGCCACGAGAGAATCTCAACCAACGTACTTTTCCCCGCACCGCTTGGACCTTTGAAAATATAGATATTGTTACGCGACCCCAAAACTGAAGTAGAGGATTGGGTTTCGATAGGAGAATTGTCCTTTGGAAGCTTCGCATAGGCCGCTCTCACTTTAGCGCGTTTTATCTCCATACAAAAACATAGAGCCGCCCCATTCTCAATATCCTTGGCTTCCTGATCCACATGCCATTGTGGGGTATTATCATTTTTGTGCGAGTGATGAGAGATATAAGTCCAGACCCGATCCACCATAAGGCCTTGATCCTTGAACTGCTCAACAAGCTTGGAGTACGCGGGCGTCTGCACACAGACAATACGAGGCAGATGGGCATGCACCTCCTGCATGGCCTCTTTAGGCGCTATCGCACCTATCACGCGAAGGCCTAATGAAGTCAATTCTTGAGTCATCTTATCACGTGCGCCAAGATCCTGGATGAGCACTATCGCAGTCTCCTGAGGTTTTGGCGGCAGGAAGAGGTCGTCAAGGTTTCTTGCCCGCATCAATTCCTTATCCCCTGTAATGACCCTGACATTCTCCGTGAGATTGAAGACGTCGGTTATATCCTTAGAATACTCTTTGTCAATTATGATCAGAGTGTCCACATTGCCCGCGAGATCCAAGACATGCCTCATGACCAACTTGGTCTCATGATGATGACGATCACGTCCATCATAGACCAAACGGAAATACTCATGGTTCTTGACCCCTTCGATCCACTCACGAAGATCGGATGTGTGATCAATGTTAGTGGAGGGACTACATCCTTTGAGTATCGATTCGAGATCGTTATTATTGCTAAAAACAAGATAGGTCCATGACGGAGAATCTTTCTTATCCAACTTATCCCCCATAGGTCCCATTAAAAAGACGGATAGCATGCTTTTGTTTATATAGTTTCGTCGCCAAAGGGAGTAACCTTTAAAAGTGATATCCACTCCACAGTGGTGTAACATGGGGAAAAAACCAAGACGCTGCAACTACTGCTATACTCCTTCAATCCTCCGGAAGCTCCACTATAGCCACATGCGCCATCTTGTAGGTGACGAAAACCTCCACCGCTGCCTTGCTAATATCCTGCTCCTAGAAAAAGAGATGCTAAAATGCGACCCTAACAATCAGCTTGCCCAGGAGATATACACCCAACTGCAAAAAAAGCCCGTGCATACATCAGAAGCATCAAGTTTCACCCAATATGTACTGGAAAGGATACTTGATCATAAAAACCCAAAAACCGATTTTTACGATCTAAGCTATATGCCACTTGACCGCACGCTTGTGAAAGTGCCATCCCAGATATGTCTTCTGCCTGACAGATTATGCCCTAATGGAGAGAACCGCATCGAGGAATTCCTAAAACTAAGCAGATACGTCGGCGTCTACAAAGATTTCGATGGAACAAAATTTGCCGCACATGTCGCAGACGCCACAAGGCATCTGGAGTACATCAAAAGATTAGACAAAGAAAAATATGTCGTGTTACTGCTGGGAGGTTCCTCAAATCTGGATTGGGATAAATACAAAAGCGACTCGCAACGACCGCAATCTAGTGCAAGCGGCCAGGGAAATGGCAGAAATCATGACGTGACAGGAACCATCGATGAATTCGTGTCATATGAAAATGAATTCCGTGTGAGCTTACAAGAATTCATGAGATACCTGACAAACAAGGAAAGTGTAAGACCGAACCGTTACTCTAGAGAAGAGAGACACCTAACTGGACTTTGTTCTGATCGCAAGGCGTAAGGCCAAAACGCTGCTCGAAATCATGCAAGAAACGCAGGTAATCACCATAATCCCCTTCCTTGAATTCAGCCTCTATAAGCTTGGTCTGCGTAGAGGCCGATGCAGTCTTATAGACTACATCATCCAAAGAAAGCTCGACAGAGGTGTTGCGATGGCAAACTCGCAAGAAATCAATGCTTAACCTATGGTTCTCGATAGTGATAAGATCAGTGAGAGGCAAGGATACCTTGTGTTTATACAAGAATTCGCAAAGCGCGATGCGACAAGGGACATACAAAGAATGCCCCAGAAACCTTGAGATATCACAGTCCCTCACAGGATGTTCAACCTCTTCGACTATATGCACTGATCCATCACGGCCTCCTTCCACGACTTCCTTGAAGGTACCACAATATGACTTAGGAGAATTTGGCGAGTACCCTATGCCACGCAACCTGTACACCGAACCTTGAGAAGTCAACCATTTGTCAGCAGTGTCAAAATATCTATCCACTATAAAGTACTCCCGGATGCACTTGACATGATAGCCTGCATGGTCTTTGGTGTTTAGGATCCTATCAAAAAGAGAAGGATCACGAACACGATATTTCGATTCACGCTCTTGTGGCATAACCAGGTGGTTGATTAGCCACTAATAAATGTGACTGGAAAATGATTATGTGTGTCATTTTCTAAATTATATAAAATATATAGACATTATAAACTATAATGAATAATTATATAAGAATAATCGGAAATAATCCGGTTATGCCAAGAGCGAGCCAAGCGAAACGCATGGCACAAAAGACTCTTGCGCACACACGGGGGTGTGGGGTATGGCACGGATGCATTCCAAGGACTGGTATGTTGAAGACGAATGGCTCGATACGGACACACTTGACTTGTTTGGCCGGCAAAAAGCGGTCGAAGACGACATCATCAACGGCGATGAAGAAGGGATATACCAGATGCTCGACGCCGACGCACAAAAATTCGCTCATACGAGAGATGACGAGGACATAGAATTCATGCTGGACACGTTCAGCGATGACTTCAACCACGCCGCATAAAAGAGGTGAAAAAATGAAAAAAGAACCAGCAGTATTCATCAAGGACATAAATGACATCCACGCGTTCTTGATGATGGATGCGTACAAAGACGATTATTTCGAAGGCTACAAATCAGCCAGATAGGTTGAAGACTCGAGGTCGGCGATATGGAGTACACGGCCCAACCTCGAAACATTGTCTTCACTCACAAGACGCGGAAAGGATGGGCCTAAAAAACCCATCCTCCGCCATTTTTTCCACACAGTTTTAGGGGGTGCGCCTTTGGGAAACGATGAACTGTTCCGGAAAATAAAAGTCGCAGAAGAGCAAGGGCTCTTTGACTTCTCATATCTTGATGGCAACGGAGACACAATCGAAGTGCACGTGAAACGGATGGATCCGGTAAGATGCTTTGTGTATAATTAAATCCCAACAACCGCTCTCGCCAACACAAACGCGAGTGTCAGGCCGACGACTAGACCAATCAAGAATTCTGTCAGGCCACAACGCATGCAAGAAGTGTGGTGCTCATGATCAGCGGATGAGACCTGCTGATACGCAGGAGCATCCGGATAATTATAGGCCTCGTAAGGAAGCTTGAGAAGAGTACTGCTCTGCGCAGGCCTTGTGGATTGAGCTTTTTGTTTACGGAGAGGTCTTGGTGGAGACCTCGCAGGTTTCACCTTTGCTACCTGCTTTGATGAAGACCTCGGAATAGGTTTTGAAGACGCCTCTTGAGATACTTTTTGGACCGGTTTATGAGACGCCTCTTGTTTTGTCTCCTGCTTAGGAGGAGATTTTCTCGCAAGACGCAAAAGCTGTTCCTCCAACAAAGATGGCTTGAGAGACTCGGCAGATTTTTGCTCGACGCGCTGTTCTTTTTGCGCAGGAGCAGAATATCGTGTGGAAACAACAGAAGATCTCATCCTCTCGATGCTTGCGCTCACATCTGAAAGTGCATACTGCGGCTTCTCTTGTTTTGGCGCAGGAAGAAGAGGCACAGCGATCGGCTGTGAACGGACAACTGGCACTTGCGCACTGCGCACAACAGGCTTCTGAAACGATTTTTTCTCCGGCTTTTGTTCAGAACGCAGGACCTGCATCCGTTTGCTCTCTCCATTCTGCGCCTTGATCTTGGCGATACGCTCACCGATAAGAAGACACATCTCCCTTTGATCCGTAGAGACCATCAGTCTAGACGAAAGCGCCTTATCACCCATGCAATCCTGCACCCAAGTCGCAAAATCATTTCTTGTACCAGTCACATGATGCGAAAAAGCGGCACCGCTCATACGCTTAAGCCTCGCGCCAAGCTCCTCCAGATTCTTGATAGAGGTGCCATCACAGACGCTAAATACGTGCTCCGGATGGACCTCGCCAACCATCTATCTTCCCTCTTGGGCAGCGGAGTGAAGCTTCTGGACAACATGGTTGACAACGATCTTGGCCGCGTGCTCATTATTCTTTGCGCCTAAAAGACGCTCCACGAGCACCTTGTCATTGTGCACATCGCCAACCCAAGTCGCAAAATCATTTTTCTCCTCACTCACATGATGACCATAGATATCAGGATTCATGATCCTCAAATTAGTCCCAAGCTCCCAAATAGAACCAAACCTTGAACCATCAGCGACCACAAAGGAACGGTCGGGATCAGGATTCGAGAACATCGCAGACACTGCTTTGTGCACCGACGCAAAGGAATTCGGGCTATACTGCGAACTTTTCACACCGACTGGACTTCTCTTGGCCTTCAACGCCATCAAAACCACCTCATAATCGTCCATACGAAGCCAGAAATATGTATTTAAACGTTTCGACGCTAGAAAAGTAATAAATAGGGGAACGCGGGAGAGAAAACCATGCCAAAAGCAGTCTATCTATGGACCGGAGAAGGATGGGGCAAGACCACATCAGCGCTTGGCGTCGCCCTACGGGCAATCGGCCATGGAAAGAAAGTCGAGATAATACAGTTCATGAAAGGCAGGAAAGAGAGGATAGGCGAATACAAAGTGCGCAAGCGTCTAGGGCCGAGCTACTCCATCCACCAATTCGGAAGGAAAGGATGGGTCAACCTAAAAAAACCAAGTGAGCACGACACTAAGCTCGCGCATGAAGGGATGCATTATGCATACGAAGCGATAAAGAAAAAACCATTCCTGCTGATACTAGATGAGATAAACATCGCCACCAGGATAGGGCTGTTCAAGCCAAAAGATGTGATTGATCTATTGCGCGCAGTGCCAAAAGAGACCACAGTCTATCTGACAGGCAGACGGGCTCCGCCTGAACTAATCAAACGGGCCGACTATGTCTGCGAGATCAAAGACATAAAACGCAAGAAAGGAACCACCAATAAATCAGGGATCGATTATTAAAGGAAAACTCTTATATAACCAGCAGGGCGATAAACACCTCGATGCGAGGACAAATAACAATCTACTTCGTAATAGGGATAATTATCTTGATAGTCATCGGGATGGGATTCTACCTTAGGACAGACTGGATGAACCGAGCGACTATCCTAAATGTGTCAACTGTCACGCCCTCAACTGAAGTGAAGCTGCCCCCCATCGAAATAAACCAGAGCATCCCAAAAAAGATGCTCGACTTAAGCGGACTAAAATATGTCCCGGGACAAAACAAGCTGCAAGTGTTCGTAGTGCCGATAAACTATGATCCTAACGACTCGATCTTCTTGGATAGGACAGCAGAATACATCAGCTTCGCAATCGAAGAGAGCAACCTGACTGAAAAACAGTTCTTCATAGTGCCAGAGAGATTCCCCTACACCAAGAAAGACTGCCCTGACATGACCCTGGTGCAGAACATGGCAGATGACTGGCACCAACGGACATTTGGGATGGCTCTGCCTGGAAGACAGATGAGCGCAAAGATCCCGATCTACAAATATCGGATCGTGGGCATAGACAGCTTCGAAGGCAGCGTGAGGATATGCGGCTGCGGATACGCGCCTGACATATACGGACCCAATGCCTATGTAGGAGGAGCAAAATGCTCCAAACGTCCAGAAGCTATGATGCATGAAGTGGGACACACCATGGGCCTTTGCGACGAATACGATACCTGCACATGGGAATATCTTGACGCGCAATTATCCAAGATAAGAGGGGTCGGATGTCCAAACAACAGACCAAATGAGAACAACAGCATCTGCGGCAACAACTGCTGCTCAAATATCACAGCATGCTGCATAGGAAAATACTCTGACACCAAAGCGGATAATGCATACAATATCATGGGTGCTGTGGGCTCTCAAGTGACCTACAAGACAAGCACAGAGACAAAAAGCCAATTCGTGAGATACCTATGCAAATATCTAGCGATCTGCGGAGCGGGAAAATGAGATACGCGACACTACTACTCCTTGTGCTAACTGCAAGCATGGCTGTCCAAGGCGCACAGACATCACTAAAGATAAACGCATGGGTGGCACAAAATGATTCTGTACGCCCAGAAACCATAAAGACGCAGATAGGGACAAGCGACCAGCCAGACACTGCGGATGGAGACTACAAGATCATACTGGCAGACAAAGAAAGAGTGATGTACAATTCATACCTGCCAGTGAACTTCCGCAGGCTAGACACCTCCGAGGATGTCCAGGAAGTGCTCACCTCAAGCAAACTGCCATATCAGGGAAACCTTGGAAAAGTGAGGATAAGCAGATTCGCAGAAGGACAAGAGAGAGTATTGTGGTCATATGACCTGAAAAAACTCTGCAACCGCGACGGGATATGCAACAACTACGAGAACCATATCAGCTGTCCAATCGACTGCCCGATAACCTCACCCGACGGCGTGTGCGAAACCAAGATCGACAGCTTTTGCGACCCCGACTGCGCGAAAGGACTCGATAGGGACTGTGAACCAAAGGCGCAGCCTGGCATAATGATGATACTCTCCGCGGTGGGGATAGTGCTCGCCGCGATAATCATCTTGCTGCTAGTCTTTGTGAAAACACATAAGAAAAAGCACAGGTAAAGACAATTTCTCAAATCAGGTTATATTCTTCGAAATTGTCTATCTCAATAATTTCGGAGGCAACGAAATTATTGATAATCTTATTAAAGAAAAGTGGATTTCTACACCGTATGAGGAAAGAGAACGTACTTGAGATACTACGACAGCCAACAATCGAAGAGATGACAGCATACGCGCTAAAGAGGGCTGAAATCAGCTATGCTGATTTCACACAGAAAAACCAAGCTGTGATGTCCATACTAGAACAAGCTGGCTGGGGGCAACATTTCTCAAAGGAAAAAATAAGCTACGAAGAAAGGGTGATGTCCCTTAACAAGAGAATAAATCTCCTAATGACAGGCCAATTTCTGGTGATCGGAGCTAATGCCCAGGTCATACCCACCAATATCGCACGATACATCAGAAAATCAAACGCGCTGCGGATACCCTACGAATTCCCTGAAACAGTGAACCAAAAGAACCTGTATTCCAACACCGTGCCAGCAAAACTTGCGGAACTCGAAAAGCTAGTCAGCCCGCAAGATTCAATAGTCGCCGCAAGATATGACGCAAACCAAGGCATCAGGCATCACACATTTCTAAAGACGCACATCATCGAAGCTGATCTGCTCTCAAGAATCGATGATCTGGAACTTAGAGTCCACGACTATGTGCTCTCCTAAGAGACCAACTGCGGAACATTCTGGACCATCGAGGGGATCCCAAGCCTTGAGA
>CAYHWL010000039.1:0-13110 GCA_964359785.1 uncultured Methanosarcinales archaeon
CTGCTCTTGCTGACAACCTTTGCTTGCAGTAAAACCTTGGAGGAAACCACCATGAACAGACACGCGATCATTGAGACCACTTTAGGTGTGATAGACGTTGAACTCTTCGAAGACAAAGCACCGCTCACAAGCGCCAATTTCATCAAGCTGGCAGAAAAGGGATTCTATGATGGCATCATATTCCACCGTGTTATCCCTAATTTTATGGTGCAGACTGGCGATCCCAAGGGCACAGGCACTGGCGGTCCAGGTTACGACATAAAAGACGAATTTGGTCCTGGACTCAAGCACAACAAGCCGGGTATTTTGTCAATGGCAAATTCGGGTCCAAACACCGGCGGCTCACAGTTCTTCATCACTACTGTCCCGACCCCTTGGCTTGATGGCAAGCATGCGATCTTTGGCCAAGTCGTTAAAGGCCAAGATATAGTGGACAAGATAAGCAACTCACCAAGGGACGGAAACGACAAGCCAAAATCAGAAATCAAAATGATAAAAGTGACCATCAAATAATTTTTTTATAATTTATATCTCGTTCTTGAGAAGGAATCCGATACCCATCCGCTTCGAATGGATAAGCAAGTACCCCGCTAGGAAATATGGCATTAGGTTTGTAACTTTTCCAGTAGAAGAATGTGCTTGGTTGTACCCAATGCAGGTATGGATTTCCTTTTTGCACTGTCGGGTTCTTGAATGTGTCTTGCACTTTGAAGCAGAATGACACAAAGGTATGGTTGTCTACGCTTCCGGCATATCCTATCACTGAGCCTCGTTTGATATCATCCCCTATCCTGGCCTGGCATGCAGAGGCATTTCCTTTCTCGACATCAAAGGCTTCATTGAATTCAAAAATCAGGTGTCCTTTGGTTTGAGGTTTAGTTCCCCATTCGTTGATTTCGTTGCATTCCGGATTTTGATAGTGGCCTAGCAATAGTGGTGAGCTATACAAATGGTATGTTTTGATTAGCATGCCTGGCCAATCTGGATCTGTAGACTCAAAGTATAGCGCCAAATCGTTGAATGGAGCAATTTTCTGTCCGTTTTGTATCCTGTATTTGGCGTTGTTATTTGAAAACCCGATGAATTTCATGTCAATTGGCGCAAGTATTGGTGTTCCTGCAGAAAGTTCAAATTCCATTCCGTGTTTGTTGTCATAAGCTGGCCAGTCTGGGCGGCTTCCGGTTTTAGGGCCAAGGGTTATGATTTTAGGATCAGCATCTGTCCCGTATGTTTCAGGATGTGTATTTATGTCTTCCATGCTAGGTGGAGGTGAAGTTACAGCAGATGCGCTTTTCGCAGGTATAGGCATTCCCTCGAATATTTTGGTCTCTGTTGCCCCTTTAGGTGTAATGGTGCCAGATGGTCTGTCTTGATGGGCTATATAGGAGATTCCAACAAGCGCTATCAAAATCAAGACAAATCCAAGGGATTTCATGCTTTCCTTATCGCTTTGTTTGTTTAATATGATTTGCTTCCTCAACCATCTTCAAAAACCTTCCATAAACCCATTTATTATGGTAAAGAATCTAACATTAGCAACATTACTAAGCCTAAGCACACTATCTCCATTGCAAGCAGAGATCAAACCAGATTGCGCTCCTACTCTAGACCGTTCATTGGCGTTTTGCCAGCTGAATTATACTACCAGAATTATCCTGAAATCATCAAGGCAGCTAATGAAGCCCTCCAATTTTATCCAAACAGTGCAGAGGCATATCACTATCTGTCCGTTTGTTATGCTGAGCAAAAGAAATTCACCCAGTCAGTTGAACACGCGCAAGCGGCTATGCTATTAGGCAAAACCCCAACCGATTTGGCCAGGGCTTATAGCAGCATAGCATTTGTCTCCTTGAGGATGGGTAACTTAGAGAGGGCAAGAAAGTACATCGATTATGCCCTTAAACTAGAACCGCAGAACTTTTTCTATGATGAGGTCAAAAGTCAACAAGACAAACCGGAATTTTTCCGGCACTAGTCACACTAGACATCCGTACGCAGAATATAATAATCGCAATTCTCTTTTAGGCATATGGCCTACGAAAACCTTTATATACCAATAATGGATAATATTATCCAGAATATGGATAACACGCAAAAGATCATAAACTATCTTGGCAAGCACAAAGAAGAGGCGTTCACAATGCACGAGCTAAGTAAGTTGACCAAAATCCCCTATGCTACCTTCCACAGGGTCATTCAGAGTTTACAAGGTATACTAACAACGAGCAAAATCGGCAAATCAATCACTCTAAGCCTTAATTATCATAATCAGGTGCTAAAATCCCATCTGGCCATATCTTCTTTCGAAGAGAAGAAAGATTACCTCAAGTTCCACCCAATCATAAACAGCATTGCCCAAGAGCTAAACAAGGATGAGATCGTCGTTCTATTCGGCAGTTATGCCAAGGGCCTTGAAAGAGAATCATCGGATATGGATCTGCTGATCATAAACAAGAGCGGCAAGAAGACAATTAACTTCACAAAGTATGAGACTTTATTCAAGAAGAGCATTAATCCTATATTCGTAACAGAAAAAGAGTTCGTCCTGATGTTAAATGAGCCCCAAGAGAATGTAGGAAAACAAGCCCTAAAACATCATATTCTCCTCAACAATCCAGAATCCTTTTGGAGGCTGGTGATAAGTTAATAAAACTCTTAAAGTTCTTTGAGGATTCTAGCTTGAATCGCACGAGCTTCCTTTATACTAGCATCAAATTGCGCTCCACTCTCTTGTAAGACTGCTTTTGCTTCTTTTACTAGCAACATCATTTCTTCATTGGTCATGTTAGCCGCTTCTACCCAATATAACTCGTCTCTTCCTTGCCCAATTTCCCTTTCAGTTTGCGGATAGCCGTGGACTTCGACACATCCGATATCTCTTTGGTCTTTTTCATGACCTCTTTTTCCATCTCGACTATGTCCTGTTCCATCTTGGCGATGTCGATATTCAACCCCAATTTTTGTTTCAATACATTAAGTATCTCCATCGATCCTTTCACGCCAAGATACATCGGATGTCCAAATGTCTCCGCCAAGTAAGTGACGGCGGGCATCTTGCGCCGTGCAGCCAAGCCCAATAACACTCCAGAGACCCCGACAATCGGTCCGACTATCCCATACAGTTTGGTGCCAACCGTGGTCCCTTTCGTCCACGATGACACAGCTTCTTTGGAGTTTCCAGTACAATACACTTTAGGCTTCTTTGGTATCGCCTGCAATCCGATCCCTCCCAGTGTGATCACATCTGTCCCGCCAAATTGTTGTAAAACATCAAGCAGCAGATCGCAAAATTCATAGCACGATACTTCATCGATTGGCTGCACATCGCCAACCAGTATCAACAAATCCGGTTTCGTTCCATCAAATTTCTTGTAATAAAGCTCAATAGTGGGCAACTCCACCAGATTATCTTCGTTCACGAATACAGAATGGGGATAAGTATAGGATTCAAAATCATAGATCTTTTTTGCTTTCAATTCATCGACCAGGAAATCCGCCGCCACTTTTCCTACATTCCCTATCCCTGGCAATCCTTCGATTAGCACTGGTTTGTGCAATTTTGGGGTATCCCCCCTTTTGGCCAGTTTCCAGCTTGTCATAAGAGTCCGCTTGCCTTCCGAGCTGCCTCTTTGGCATCACGTTTCAGATTAGCATACTTTTCGTCAGGGCTATATTTCTGCGGAACGATTCCCGCAGTTTCCCCACCGCAAGGGCATTTCATTTCCAAAGAAAAGCCGCTGCAGGTTCCGCACGCTCGTATCTCTTTCATTCTGCCCGTGCCCACACAGCGACTGATTTGTTCTTCTTCATATACTCTGTGACGCCGCCGATATATTTGTCCAGTATGGATTCCGCTGTCTTGTAGTCTTTGCTAGTGACTGAGACAGAGAATGACCCTCCGCCAAGATAGACGACATCGACTGTCCCTATCTTATTCTCAAGCAAAGCGTCGCGGACAATCTCAAGTCCATTTGGTTCATATGAAGATAGCTTCAAAGCCCCTTTGATTGTGACTTCTGGTGGTTTGATGCGTTGTTTGATTATGCCGGTCAATTCCTCGCTAAGGGCGGCCTCAAGGCCGTCTTCAGTGAGTTTATGCGTCCCGAATGCGACTTGTTCGAATGCTCCATAGACGCCGCCGTATTTTGGGACTAGTTTGTCAGCGATCTTCTTGTACAGTGCTTCAGGCGCCTCTTTGTGTTTTTTGGCGACGTATTCGATTATATTCTCGGCGAGTTGTTCTTTTTTGATCTCATTTAGTTTAGCCCTTTTCTGCGCTTCATTCACACGTCGTAAGGACAAGTCGATATAGCCTTTGGCTTCATTTACGCGAAGGACTTTGCAGACTACCTTCTTTCCTTCCTCGACGAATTCGCGGATATTCCTGATCCTCCCCGGCGAAACCTCTGAGATATGGATCATTCCTGACTTGGAATATTCATCCAAAGAAGCGAATACCGAGTGGAACTGGATGTTGGTTATGGTGCACATCACAAGCTCGTCTTCTTGTGGGTATCCTTGTTTTTTGAGATGCATAAGTGGTTTAGATTTGTCGAGTATTTATATAAGTGACGGTCATATCCGTCGATTAAGCCATCAGGGAGGAAAGTATGTCTCGGATGGTCTGCACCTTGTTTGGGGCATATTTTTCTGCGAAGCGCATGACTATGTTGTGCGCGTTTTCATCGATTCTCATCTCGTCTTTTTTCACTTCCTTTGCGGGCACTATATATGCCAGCACATCCTGCGCAGGGTTGAATACCAGCCCCATGAGGAAGTATCGTGCTAGTGAAGAGTATTCTCGTGATTGGGGCATCCCCAGGTTCTCTTGTCTTTGGACGTGGACCTGTTCATCGATCCTGATGTTGTCTATCACCGCTTCTCCCCTGGAGTTGTGGTATTTGACCGCTATTGATTTTTGTGGCGAGCCTTTTGGGTATTCTCGCTGTAGGAATCTCTCCAGCCTGTTTTCGCATCTGTCTGCTTCATCATTGTTAAAGGATGTCGCGCAGTGCTCTATAGAGGACAAGTCCCTCTGGTATAGTTTTATCTCTCGCATCTCAAGGTACCTATTCTAGAATTTCCAGTATGCGTGCCTTGATCCTTGCTTTGCCCCCCGAAGGATCTGCGAGTGTCTTCTCGCACATATGGCATTTCACTTGGGTGCTTGCTTTGCCGAATGTTATCTGTTCATTCTTGCATTTTGGGCATCGGATCTTGACGAATTTGCTTGTTGGTTCTGGTAGTTTGAACATTTTGGCACCTTTATTGTTTAAATTCAGTCTTTCGGGCGCGGACTCCGCGTCTTTGCGAGCTTGTCTTCTTGCATTCATTGCATGTGAATCGGAGATCTAGTTTCTTTGAGGTCTTCTTTCCGTACATCTTACGCGAGTTGATCGCTGGACGGGCGTATCTGCCGTGATTTCCTTGTCCTTTCCAGTATCCTCGAGCGCGGACCCTTCTTTTGCTTCCATAGGAGTTTGTGTGCACTGAGCCTGGACCTTTTCTCTTGGCTTCAGATACTTTATGTTCAGTGTGCTTTTTGCACTTCTTGCAGAACATTTTCCTTGTTTTTGGAAGCTTCATGTGGTCGGAAAACCCCCTGCCCTTTTTAAAGGTTTCTTCTTGTGGTGGGGTGTCTCTTACTCATCTGGTACTATCATATCAGATATTTGTCCTCTCATCCGATCGTGTTTGATCAATAGGTTTAGGAATAGGTCATGGTAGATCTCGTAGAGTGGTCCCTTGGCGCCTTCGCCAAGCACTTTGAATTCCTGCCATTGTTTAGCTCGTCGGTACAAGCCGATCATCTGGAAGAACTTGTGTTGTTCAAGAAGCTCAAGATTTCTGATGTCATAAACATGTCCATCCCGCGTGCAGTATTTCATGGTAGAGTAGAATCGCCAGATGATTATAAGCTTAAACCCCAAACATGACAAAACCCTTATAAACCGTCGTCTATAAGTTAGTGTCATGGTTCTCGAGAAGCTAGGTGATTCCCTAAAGGGGACATTAGGCAAGATCGCAAAGGCGGTCTTTGTAGATGAGACTCTGATCAATGAGTTGGTAAAAGATATCCAGCGGGCTCTATTGCAGGCCGATGTCAACGTCAAATTCGTCTTCAATCTCACAAATCGGATCAAGGAGCGTATCCAAAAGCAGGACACCCCTCCGGGCCTAAGCAAGAAAGAATATCTCATCAACATAGTCTATGAAGAGCTGGTGATTTTCCTTGGTGGAGAGGACACAGAGCTCAAAGTCGATGATACCAAGCATCCTTTCAAGATAATGATGGTGGGTCTTTTCGGTTCTGGTAAGACCACAACGTGTGGTAAACTCGCCAAATACTACGCAAAAAGAGGAAAGCGAGTCGCCTTGGTCGGTCTTGATGTCTGGCGTCCTGCCGCGATGGACCAGTTAGAGCAGGTCGCAAAGACAGCGAACGTTCCCGTCTTTATCGACAGGAAAGAGAAGGATCCTTTGAAGATCTACAAGTCATTTGAGCCTGAATTCAGTCGTTTTGACATATTGATTATAGATACGGCAGGCAGGGACGCTCTAAATGGCGAACTTATCGAAGAGATCAAGAAAGTGAAGGATCTTGTGAGGCCTGACGAGTCTTTGTTGGTCATCTCGGCTGATATCGGTCAGGCCGCCCAGACCCAAGCGCAGGCTTTCCATGACGCTGTTGGCGTCAAGGGAGTCATCGCGACAAAGATGGACGGCACGGCAAAAGCGGGTGGTGCGTTATCAGCTTGTGCAGTCACAGGCGCTCCGATCAAGTTTATAGGGGTCGGTGAGAAGATTGATGATATCGAGAAGTTCAATGCCAAAGGTTTCGTCGGCCGTCTGCTTGGCATGGGTGACCTGGAGGCCCTCCTGGAAAAGGCCCAGGTTGCAATCAGTGAGGATGAAGCAAAGGATCTTGAAAAGCGTCTCCTCAAAGGCGACTTTAATCTTGTTGATCTTTATGATCAGATGCAGGCCATGCGCAAGATGGGCCCATTGGGCAAGATCGTGGAGATGATTCCAGGTTTTGGCCAACTAAAACTTCCAAAAGAAGCTCTGGCTACCCAAGAAGGTAAGCTAGACAAGTGGAAAGTCATAATGAGCTCCTGCACAAGAGGGGAGCTCGAGGATCCGGATAGCATCAATGCTCAGAGGATGGATCGTATCGCGAAAGGTTCTGGCTGCACTCCAACAGAAGTTAGGGAGCTTCTAAAACAGTACAAGCAGGCCAAGAAGTTGATAAAAGTCTTCAAGGCTGAGTCTCCTGATAAGATGATGAAGAAATTCGAGCGGGGCGGTCTTGGCGCCATGCAGAGCCTCAAGATGAAGCATAGGTGATTATTCAAAGTAATTCATGCGGTAACATTTCAAGTAGTTCTTTTGAGACTTTTCGCATTTTGGGGATCTTCTGATGGACTATCTTCTTTGAGATCTCAAGGTTTAGCATGATGCTATCTTTTTCACCGCGGATTTCAACTGAGTTGACGTATTTGATGGTTTAAGTGGTGGTAGTTATTCTGCTATCTTAATTCTGGATATAGATATTTTGAGCATTGACCAATAGTGAGCTGTTAAGTACGTGTCAGTTTCATATATTAAACATCTTTTCCGAAGAGAAACACTTTCGGAATAATACAAAACTTGAAAATAAGAAAAGGTTTATATATTTTCAAATTGAGGGGGTCATATGGCGCTTAATCCTATTGATGTGATTGCAGGCTTAGTGGTAATTGGTGCAGGGGTGCTTACTATTTTTGGATATGTGAATTTGGCAGTGATTGTGGGCGGAATTGGTTTTCTTATAGAAGCGATTAAAGTGGCGCTTAGTCAAGGATTGAGGTGACAATCATGCCGGAAATTCAAAACATACAAATTATTATAGGGATCTTGGTGGTTGTTATTAATAGCTATGCGATTAGCACTAAAAAATCACCATACATCTTTTTAGCTATATTATCGAGTATCTTTTTGATACTTTTGACAAAAATTCAAATTTGATTTTTAGGTTTATGGTATTTGTTTCGATGTTTGGTTTAATAGCCAGTCACTTGCGACTACCAACTATGAGTCAGTCAGTTTTCAGGAATTTTCTTTATTAGCGAATTTGACGTTTACCAGATGTTGACTTAACAGCTCAGCCAATAGCAATCCTTTTTAACGTCAGCTTCTATGGCTTTTTTATGGACATTCTGCGCAAAGTTCCTCACTGGCAGCGGTTTCTCACTGTGGATGAGCTTGACCGATATGTCAAGGGTCTTGCAAGAAGATACAAGCATGCCCGTCTGGAGTCCATAGGTAAATCACGAGAAGGACATCCTCTGCTCTCCCTCACTGTTGGCACAGGCGCTTTTCATGCTTTGATGTTTGGTTTTCCTCATTCAAATGAACCGATAGGTTCCTTGACAGCCCTCACCTGGGCGAAATTCCTCTGCGACGGCCATGATGACCTTGGTTATACTTGGCACATCATTCCGTGCATAGATCCAGATGGCGCGAGGCTCAATCAAGGCTGGTTCACTCCTGTTTTCAACAAGAAACGTTTTTTCCTCAACTATTATAGGAGCGCTCCAAGCATCCAAGTAGATTGGGCTTTCCCTGCGCGGTATAAGAAGTTCAAGTGGACTAGGACTGTTCCAGAGAGCCGTGCTTTGATGCGGGAGATCGATAAGCTAAAACCACATTTCATCTACCCCCTCCATAATGCGGGTATCGCCGGGGCGTACTATTATCTCTCGCATAATCCAGGCCGCAAGGCGCTCAAAAGCCTCACCTCCTTGATGGAGAGGTTAAAGATTCCTATGCACAAAGGCTCTCCAGAGCTTCCTTATCTGACAGAGTTTGCGCCTGCGGTCTACAAGAATTTTGGTCCTGGCGAGGAGTATGAGTATTGCGTGAAGAATGGCAAGGATCCGCTTAAGGTCCTCAATCAGGGCGCAGATAGCGTTGCGTACGCCAAGCGTCACAAAAAAGATATCCATGCCATCATCACCGAGCTTCCTTATCTCACGGATCCGAGGGTGAATGACACTAGGCCGTCAAAACTTTCCTTGCGCGAGGTCTGGTTCGAGTCGACAAATGACGCGAGGATAATCCATCATGAGATCCAGCAGATCTGGGAGGAACTTCATCCTTTCTTTGACAAATCCTCGCCTTTCTATAAGGTCGTCAAGGAGTATCTTCCTTACGAGGCCTCTTGCATAAGTCAAGCTATCGAGCAGACAAATGAGGATTCGGCAAAAAAGAAAGCGTCTATCGCCGAAATGGTGGAGGGGACCCAGCTCATCTATTTTTTCAATAGTTACATCATCGGTCAGTTCATCCGTCTCTTGGATGCTTCAAGACAGACCCCAAGTGTCAAGAATGCGAGGGCGGAGTTGGCGGCATTATTAGATTGGCGTCTTAGCAAATTGCATGACACCAAGGTGAAACCTATCCCGATAAGGAAGCTTGTGCAGGCTCAATTGGGCGCTTTATTGATAATGGAGAAGGATCACTTAAGATAAGCCATCGAGACGAATCCTTTTCCTGCGGCTTTCGCTCCTGCGTTTGTCGCCTTGATAAGTTCATCTCGGTTTTTTGAGTAGAGAAGGACAGCGTCATCTTCGGCTTGTGCTTCAACGGCGTAATGCGATGCGGCTTCCATGACCAACGGTCTTGCGTAGTCTTGGACTTGGATGACGGATTCATACATAGGCGCTACGGCATAACCCGTCAATGATCCTTGTATATAGTAGTCTGTTAGCTCTGATAGTGAAGGTATATAGTTGAATGCCAGTCCAAGGAGGGCGAGCATCACTGTCATGACCATGAGCGAGTGATGTACCGACCAGTCGTGCGCCATGCCTTTTTCGTGGTTGGTTTTGTATAATAACCTTGTCATTTCAAGAATCGCCCATTTCCCTGCATAAAGTATATAAACAAGGATTCGGCGGGACTATATATGAAACGTCTGGTTTGGGTGATGCTGGCAGTGTTGTTGTGCATATCCGTCTATGCCACTGATTTTGAGGTCGAGATATCTCCTGATTCATCAGTGATATCCCCTAATCAGACCGCCTATTATAATGTGACAGTCTGGCATGATGCCAAGGTCACCCAGTTCTTTGATATCTACTCTCCAGAGGTCTTGTGGGATATCACGACGGATCCCTCGACAGATAGGAATCTTCGTGTCGAGCCCAAGTCGATAAAACATACTACTCTTAAGGTTCGTCCACTATATGTGGGTCCTGGCTATTATTCTGTTCCAATCAATATCAAACTCGCTGGCACAAGTAATGTCGCGAGGAAAAACGTCATGGTGGGTATAACCCGTCCTGGCAAGGCCGTCTATGATGTCGCTTTGAGGACCGAGCTTGTGATGCCGCAGGAGATCGACCCACGGAATGCAGTTTCAGTCAAGGTCCGTCTTGTGAATCAGAACAAAAGATCGCTTCCGCAAGTGGATGTGAAATTGCGTTCTTCTTTGATAAACTACGATCAATCCGTCTCTTTGTCGCCTCTTGAGGAAAAAGAGCTCACTTTCAATGTCAAGCTCGATGGCATGACTCCTGAACAGGAGGACATACTCAACATCGCTGTTTTTGTGGAAGACAAGAACAAGACCATCCGTTTTGATGTTCCAGCCTACAAATTCCAGGTCGTTGGTTATGGAGAGATTGGCCAGAACATCGCTGAAGGCTCATCATGGCTTTTCTATGAGCGGAATGTCACATTCACTAATGATGGCAACATCCGCAAGAATAAGCTTGTGCATCTGCCTCTTTCTTGGATCCAGAGCTTTTTTGTCGACGCTTCTGGCGATGCGACTTTGAGGAAGAAGGCGGATGGCTATGAGCTATTTTGGACCTTGATGGTTGAGCCTGGTGAGACACAGCAGGTCTCGTATAGCATCGATTATCATCCCATCCAGACTTTCATCATAGTAGTTATTCTGCTCACTTTATTGTGGTACTTTTTGCGCTCGCCTATCCTTGTCCGTAAGACCTCGATGGTTGTCGAGTCCAGAGAAGGAGGTATAAGTGAGCTAAAGGTGATGCTTCGTATCAAGAACCGTTCCGCTTACAACCTAAATGATATCATCATCCTTGATCTAGTCCCGCCTATCGCTGCTGTACAAAAGGATTTCGAGGTCGGTTCATTGCGTCCTCTAAAGATCTTCGAGCAGCCTGGCAAAGGTTCCCAATTGAAATTGGTGATGGACTCTTTGGATGCCAAGGATGAGCGCATCCTAGTCTACAAGGTCCGCACCAAATTCTCGGTTCTGGGCACATTTAGGCTCCCCCCTGCCAAGGTCAGGTACCGCTTCTTTGGGTGGAGGAGATCCCGGATGTCTAATGTCGAGAACCTCTTTAGGTAGGCTTTTTTATAGTCTCTATCATTTCTTTAGGTCATGCAATACCAATACAACCGTGGCTGGGACGTTACTGCGCAAAATTGCGCAGTCATACTCTCTCATGTCTATAGTCCTCACGAGATCTCCGAGTTTCTCTGTCACTCTCTCGATAAGGTGATAGTCGCTTTGGAAAAGGCAAAAGACGAAGAACGCCAGGCTATGCGTATTGAGAAGAACCTTGAGAACACCGTGCCTTTTCCTCTTGATTGGCGTATGGCCTATCCCATAACCCAGGGCGCGCGTATCATTCGTTCTACCGTCTCATATCTTGAGAATGTTCTTCGTGAAGGCAAGGTCACTCCTCTTCTTCATCCCAGAGGCACTGCCTTGCTTGGCGCTGATCTGATCGTTCTTGGTCTTGATTACGTGCTTGGCAGTGGCAAGGTGAAAATCCCCGCGCCTATCCTAGAAGTTCAATCTGGTTATTTCAAAAAGTCAAAGGAGAGGCTTGTGCAGATGGGCGCGGATCACGGTCTTAGGGTTGGGTAGTTTCAGTATCCGCACCCGTCGCTGGCACCGACCTAACCGGGGGTTGCACAATTTTCAATCCTGCCGCTGGCGGACCCCGACTCGGGGGACGTCCCTTACGGGGTGAGTCGGGAGGGCTTGGAGCGTTAGCGACAAGACCGTGGTCCCGCCAGCAGCGGCAGGATTTTTGTCATCTTAACCGATTTAATCGTCATGCTAACTTGACGGAAACGTTTATAAGCGGTCGTCAAATTCATCGTCTCAACCCCTCATAGCTCAATGGTAGAGCGTTCGGCTGTAGATACCGTGGGAGAAGTGGCGCAAAGCCATGTCGTTGAACAACGGTCAGCTGATACCGAAAGGTTGCTGGTTCGAGTCCGGCTGAGGGGATTAAAATAAATGAGGCGCTTTCATGAAACGTGTTACCCTCAATTGGATAGTTTACCTCTTCATTTGCGCGGTAATTGGAGGATTTTTTGCGGGATGGTCTACTATCACAAATCCAGATAACACTTTGAGTAATTCTCCATTCTTCTACATTCCTCTTTCAATGATCATATTTATTCCTATTGTATTTAGCTCCATCCCCTATTCCTACTATCTGGGGAAATTTAATAATCGTGATTTTTCTCCTAGTTATGGAATGTGGATTTTCGCAAAAGTTGGATGCGTACTGATTTTGTTTCTTTGGATTGATGCGTTTAGGGTAAACGGCATCATAAATGCTCAAACGATGGGGTTAATTACTTTTGAACAGACGATGTCACAAATATACAATATTGAACTCACTATTATTTGGTGTATAAGATTGTATCTTGTAATATCTTGTGTTGGTATGCCTATCTTTGATATTTGGCACATAAAACATGTTTCAGGTAACACTATTAAGGCGAGTTATGTAAAATTGTTCGGTTTATCGTGTCTTTACTACATTTCAATCTATATAGGATTATTTTTTGTGAATCTGATTTTATTTGTAATATTAACATTTTTCATGTGGGGGAAATAAGATGAGGTCTCCAAATATCGGAATGCACAGATTCATATCGTTTGCCAGGATATTTTTGTGTTACTTATCACTCCAACATCTTCCCCCTCTCCGACTGCGGGATTCGAAGAAAAGTATAGGGTGGAATAATGAAAAGGTTATCAATTGACAAGCAGAAATTTAAGAAGAATTATCTAATTATAGTAGATAACATTAATTTTAGGATGTTTTAAATAGTAGTCTTTTTATT
>CAYHWL010000040.1:0-12748 GCA_964359785.1 uncultured Methanosarcinales archaeon
AGAATATAGATCAAAATCAAGAACCCCCTATCGACTAAAAACGCAAAAGTTCAATAGACAATTTTGTAGCGCCATTTAGAATCATCTCAACCTCCTGGATATAGGAATCGACGATGCCTGCCAAAGAGCTCTGATTCACCACCACACTACGCACGCATTCATTTATGGTGAAGAGATAATTGATCGAAGAGTAGCACCTGTCAAAGCGGGATTTGTCATCTGGAGACATCAGACGACTCGCACGCAACGCCTGACTCTCAAGAGACCCATCTCTTGACTGGCCCATACAGTAGTTGCCGTATAACCTTGCCAACAGATCCATCGCAGTATCCATCATCTTGGGATAAACACTAGATGCTTAAATCACTTGCCTTAGACCATTAAGAGTGTACTTAACATACAACTCGCTTGCCTGCCTTTGCTCATGATACTCCCTGTCCTGCGCAACCTCTTCTACACCTCTTAAAGTATAAAGTGTCGCGATCGTGCCCAACGAGTCCCGTATAGCACGTTTACACGCATTCTCAGGAAGACAATCGATCATATTCCTAAGCCTATTCCTTGCCCCATCATCAAAAGGCTTGTCCCTCTCATAATCCTCAAAGAGCTTACGCAAAAGGTCAGCACAAAGGCTAGATAAATCTTCACTCATGAGAATTGGGATGAGCCACTCATATAAATTAGTGTTGAATACAAGAAAACATGGGGTTGGGAGGATTCGAACCCCCGGCCTCACGGACCCCATCCGTGAATCATACCAAGCTAGACCACAACCCCAAAATCAAATTGTGTTGGAACTAGGCCTAATTTAAACCTTTGCGACCTATTGTGCCTTATGCTTGTACCTGCCCCGCGTCTCAACAGTCTTAAGACGGTCCAGGACAGCCTTATTCTCCGGATCATGGGAAAGATAGGACCGTGCTATCTGATCGAAGGATTCAGTGTGGACGGTCGGATGCTTGGACTCTAGAGCCTGTTTAAGGAGATGGAGATCGACTGCTTTGTCCTCAATTTTTTCCGAGAAAAAGGATAGGCCAAAATCGATGAAATGGACTTGGCCATCCAAGATCATATTTGAGGTAGTGAGATCCGCATGGATGATCCCAGTCTGGTGTAATATTGCGAGCTTCTCTCCGATATCCTGCGAAAAACGGATGTGATCCGTCTCAAAAATGTCCCGAAGTTTCTTCCCATCCAAAAATCCCATCTCGATACGCATCTCCTTATCGTCTGAACTGATAAATTTAGGGCTTGGGAAACCAATCTTGTTGAGTTGTGCTAGGATCTTCGCCTCGCGCCTAGTACGATGCTGGCGGATAGACTGATCAATCGACGGATGACGATAAGATTTCTCCACCCGATCCTTGATTATCTTGGCGCCTTCCCGCCTTATCACTGCTTCCGCGCCTTGATCGATATCCATGAAGAAAAGGTGTGAGGGGATAATAAAAAGATGAGGCTTTTTCGATTGCGATCTCAAAATCCTCAAAGTGTGTGCACATTTGAGGAGTATGCAACACCTGCGCCTTTCGATACTCCAGAATACATCCGACTCATCGTGCACCATGCCAATGAGGATTGGACCTTGATAAATCACCGGAGGAGACAATATGGTTATTTATTCAGAAAATCCTCAAGGAGAATCCCTGCTTTTTTCAAGATTGACATCAAAGTCCCCACCTTTAACGGATTATTGTGACACGGAACTGTGAGAATCCTCATTTCTCCTGGCTTTCCCAAGGTCACATGACTGCCTTTTTGTCATTTTGAAACCCATCCGTACTCATTAACCAGAATCTTCAATAACTCGCTTCCCCGCACATCGCATGGTGATTTCATGATTTAAGCAGTGAGAGGCATTGCGACGTGAATTTCCCTGATCTCTGGTTTTGTCTTTTGCCTGATTCTGCTAAGAAGTTGGTCCGCGATTCCATCAGCGACAGCAACTTCAAGATGGAGTTCAATGGCTTCCTCGATATTCTTGAGAGCTTCCTCTTTGGTGTCCCCTTCAGAGACCACTTCCAAATCAAGGCACTCCGCAGTGTACCCTTCTTTTGGGCCTCCTTTTAATACGATGTCAATGTCAATATTACCCGACAATCTGTTCTTTGACATGATATACTAAAAGTCAAACAGCTATTTAAAGATAGACGCTCGTTTGCCAGCACTCTCCTTATAGTCGTATATTTCCTATGCATTACTTTGCCACAAGGTTACTATGTGACAATCATGCGTAAACCCCAGGCGGAGCGCAGTCTTTATAGTCCGAGACACATATCGAAGTGCACGAAGCACGGGCACGCAAAGCGACTAACGCGCCACAATCGAACCTACAAGAATTATATGAGCTCATGCACAGATCACTTGAGATATCATTAGAAATGCCCGCGATCCCAAAAATAGCAAGAATAGCCGCAAGCCCCACAAGAACTGCCAAGACCATGCTTGGCCGGCTCATTAATTTAGATTTCCTAACAGCTTGCATATCTCCACCATGCGATTCGAAAAGCCCCACTCATTGTCATACCAGCCAATCACTTTGACAAGAGTGCCCTCTTCCACTTTGGTCAGGGAAGCATCGAAGATGACGGAATTTGGGTTGCCAACAATATCACTTGAGACAAGCTGATCCTCTGAATATTCCAAGACACCGTTTAGATGATACTTGGCCGCATTCTTGAATAGATCATTCACCTGCTGTGCCGTGACTGGCTTTGCCACTTCCACGGTCAAGTCAGTGACAGAACCACTTGCCACAGGAACACGCATAGCCATCCCTGTGAGCTTGCCTTTTAGAGAAGGAATAGCCTCAATCACCGCTATCTCGGCGCCGCTTGAAGTAGGAGTTATATTCATGGCCGCAGCCCTGCCACGCCTAAAATCCTTATGCGAACCATCAACAAGATTCTGATCAGCGGTATAGGCATGAACCGTCGTATACATAGCCTTTGTGACAGTGAAATTATCATTGAGCACCTTGACTAGCGGAGTGAGGCAATTTGTCGTACAACTTCCAATGGAGATGATAGTGTCCTCTTTAGTCAAGAGATGCTCATTCACCCCCTTCACGATGGTCTTGACATGATTCTCACCTTTGGCCGGAGCGCTGATGATGACCTTTTTAGCACCAGCTTGGAGATGCTTACCAGCATCCTCCTTTGTGACAAACACACCTGTAGACTCGAGAACGACATCAACTTGGAGGTCCTTCCAGGGAAGCTTTGTCGGATCGCGCTCTGAAAGGAGCGGGATCCTCTTGCCGTCAATAATTATGCAGCCTTCACCGGCTTCCACTTTGCCCTCAAAACGCTTCTGGATAGAGTCATACTTGAAAAGATACGCGAACATCTTAGGGTCGCCAGGATTATTTATGGCGACAAACTCCAGATCCTTGTGAAGAAGCCCTGCGCGAAGCATCATACGTCCGATACGGCCAAAACCATTGATAGCTACCCGGATAGACATGAGGACACCTCGATTTCTTGACCAAAGACATGGTTTTTCCCTATATAAACATTTTTATAGACTTGAAAGAGACAAAGGGCATGGCAAAGATAGCGATATTTGACCTGGACGCAGGAGAAGAGAGATACATGAAAGAACACCTCTCAAAACACAGCGTCTACTCATCAAGGAAAAGCATCAAACCAAAAGACTGGAAGAGCCTAGAGGATCGCGAAATACTAATCGTATTTGTGTTCTCCCAAGTCACCGCATCGCTGCTAGAGAAGATGCCTAAACTCAAAGCAGTCTGCACAATGAGCACAGGCTATGACCATATAGATCTAGGCGCATGCGCAAAACGAAAGATCAAAGTGTTCAATGTCCCCAGCTATGGAGAGAACACCGTCGCAGAACAGGCATTCGCACTGATACTCGCCATATCGCGCAAGATAGTCGAGAGCGTGAACCGGACAAGGCATGGCGACTGGTCGCTTGACAAACTGCGAGGATTTGACCTGAAAGGAAAAACACTAGGAGTCGTCGGCGCAGGAAAGATAGGCCAGCATGTCATCAGAATAGCAAAAGGATTTGATATGGAAGTCATCGCGACTGGTGGGGCGCATCCTGATACGAAACTCGCCAAAGCAATGGGATTTAGGTATGTGCCATTCGAGACATTGCTCTTGTTATCCGATATTATCACTTTCCATGTACCCTACAACCCAGGGACGCATCACATGCTGAACAAGAAGAACATCAACAAAGTGAAAAAAGGATGCATAGTGATCAATACCGCTCGCGGACAAGTGATCGAGACAGCCGCGTTGCTATCCGGGCTTGAATCCGGACGCGTGGCCTACGCAGGGCTGGATGTCTTGGAAGAAGAATGCTTCGTCAAGGAACACAAGGCGTTGCTGTCAGAAGACTTCTCAAATAGCTGTGACATTAAGACGTTACTAGAAGATCATGTACTCCTGGAGAAGCAGAATGTCCTAATAACCCCACATAACGCTTTCAACACCACTGAAGCCCTCCATAGGATACTTGAGACAACAATCGCCAATGTGGAAGGCTTTCTACGAAAGAAACCAATAAATAGTGTGAATACAGAAGTGCGCAAATGAAAGAATCATACACGATGGTAGGAGCGAAAGTCGGAGTCGCAATGACAGTCATATTGCTATTGCTGCCAGTGATACAGCTGATGTACAATGCCGCAAGCTGGATAGGCGGATTCTTCAGGTCATTCTTCGGGTTCGCTTTGACTGAAGAGGTATGGAGACTGCTCACATACGCCCTGCTGATAGGATTATGCGCATTGATAGGGTATATCATCGAGCAGATGAGGAAATAATATGCCACACAAAACGGTAAAACGAATCATGCAAAAGTACATGGCGGGATTCGCCCTTCTTGGAGGACTTGCCGTGTATGACGGATTCGTGCGTATCCCAGGTGAGAGTTCAGATATGATGCTGGCGGATAGACTGATCAATCGACGGATGACGATAAGATTTCTCCACCCGATCCTTGATTATCTTGGCGCCTTCCCGCCTTATCACTGCTTCCGCGCCTTGATCGATATCCATGAAGAAAAGGTGTGAGGGGATAATAAAAAGATGAGGCTTTTTCGATTGCGATCTCAAAATCCTCAAAGTGTGTGCACATTTGAGGAGTATGCAACACCTGCGCCTTTCGATACTCCAGAATACATCCGACTCATCGTGCACCATGCCAATGAGGATTGGACCTTGATAAATCACCGGAGGAGACAATATGGTTATTTATTCAGAAAATCCTCAAGGAGAATCCCTGCTTTTTTCAAGATTGACATCAAAGTCCCCACCTTTAACGGATTATTGTGACACGGAACTGTGAGAATCCTCATTTCTCCTGGCTTTCCCAAGGTCACATGACTGCCTTTTTGTCATTTTGAAACCCATCCGTACTCATTAACCAGAATCTTCAATAACTCGCTTCCCCGCACATCGCATGGTGATTTCATGATTTAAGCAGTGAGAGGCATTGCGACGTGAATTTCCCTGATCTCTGGTTTTGTCTTTTGCCTGATTCTGCTAAGAAGTTGGTCCGCGATTCCATCAGCGACAGCAACTTCAAGATGGAGTTCAATGGCTTCCTCGATATTCTTGAGAGCTTCCTCTTTGGTGTCCCCTTCAGAGACCACTTCCAAATCAAGGCACTCCGCAGTGTACCCTTCTTTTGGGCCTCCTTTTAATACGATGTCAATGTCAATATTACCCGACAATCTGTTCTTTGACATGATATACTAAAAGTCAAACAGCTATTTAAAGATAGACGCTCGTTTGCCAGCACTCTCCTTATAGTCGTATATTTCCTATGCATTACTTTGCCACAAGGTTACTATGTGACAATCATGCGTAAACCCCAGGCGGAGCGCAGTCTTTATAGTCCGAGACACATATCGAAGTGCACGAAGCACGGGCACGCAAAGCGACTAACGCGCCACAATCGAACCTACAAGAATTATATGAGCTCATGCACAGATCACTTGAGATATCATTAGAAATGCCCGCGATCCCAAAAATAGCAAGAATAGCCGCAAGCCCCACAAGAACTGCCAAGACCATGCTTGGCCGGCTCATTAATTTAGATTTCCTAACAGCTTGCATATCTCCACCATGCGATTCGAAAAGCCCCACTCATTGTCATACCAGCCAATCACTTTGACAAGAGTGCCCTCTTCCACTTTGGTCAGGGAAGCATCGAAGATGACGGAATTTGGGTTGCCAACAATATCACTTGAGACAAGCTGATCCTCTGAATATTCCAAGACACCGTTTAGATGATACTTGGCCGCATTCTTGAATAGATCATTCACCTGCTGTGCCGTGACTGGCTTTGCCACTTCCACGGTCAAGTCAGTGACAGAACCACTTGCCACAGGAACACGCATAGCCATCCCTGTGAGCTTGCCTTTTAGAGAAGGAATAGCCTCAATCACCGCTATCTCGGCGCCGCTTGAAGTAGGAGTTATATTCATGGCCGCAGCCCTGCCACGCCTAAAATCCTTATGCGAACCATCAACAAGATTCTGATCAGCGGTATAGGCATGAACCGTCGTATACATAGCCTTTGTGACAGTGAAATTATCATTGAGCACCTTGACTAGCGGAGTGAGGCAATTTGTCGTACAACTTCCAATGGAGATGATAGTGTCCTCTTTAGTCAAGAGATGCTCATTCACCCCCTTCACGATGGTCTTGACATGATTCTCACCTTTGGCCGGAGCGCTGATGATGACCTTTTTAGCACCAGCTTGGAGATGCTTACCAGCATCCTCCTTTGTGACAAACACACCTGTAGACTCGAGAACGACATCAACTTGGAGGTCCTTCCAGGGAAGCTTTGTCGGATCGCGCTCTGAAAGGAGCGGGATCCTCTTGCCGTCAATAATTATGCAGCCTTCACCGGCTTCCACTTTGCCCTCAAAACGCTTCTGGATAGAGTCATACTTGAAAAGATACGCGAACATCTTAGGGTCGCCAGGATTATTTATGGCGACAAACTCCAGATCCTTGTGAAGAAGCCCTGCGCGAAGCATCATACGTCCGATACGGCCAAAACCATTGATAGCTACCCGGATAGACATGAGGACACCTCGATTTCTTGACCAAAGACATGGTTTTTCCCTATATAAACATTTTTATAGACTTGAAAGAGACAAAGGGCATGGCAAAGATAGCGATATTTGACCTGGACGCAGGAGAAGAGAGATACATGAAAGAACACCTCTCAAAACACAGCGTCTACTCATCAAGGAAAAGCATCAAACCAAAAGACTGGAAGAGCCTAGAGGATCGCGAAATACTAATCGTATTTGTGTTCTCCCAAGTCACCGCATCGCTGCTAGAGAAGATGCCTAAACTCAAAGCAGTCTGCACAATGAGCACAGGCTATGACCATATAGATCTAGGCGCATGCGCAAAACGAAAGATCAAAGTGTTCAATGTCCCCAGCTATGGAGAGAACACCGTCGCAGAACAGGCATTCGCACTGATACTCGCCATATCGCGCAAGATAGTCGAGAGCGTGAACCGGACAAGGCATGGCGACTGGTCGCTTGACAAACTGCGAGGATTTGACCTGAAAGGAAAAACACTAGGAGTCGTCGGCGCAGGAAAGATAGGCCAGCATGTCATCAGAATAGCAAAAGGATTTGATATGGAAGTCATCGCGACTGGTGGGGCGCATCCTGATACGAAACTCGCCAAAGCAATGGGATTTAGGTATGTGCCATTCGAGACATTGCTCTTGTTATCCGATATTATCACTTTCCATGTACCCTACAACCCAGGGACGCATCACATGCTGAACAAGAAGAACATCAACAAAGTGAAAAAAGGATGCATAGTGATCAATACCGCTCGCGGACAAGTGATCGAGACAGCCGCGTTGCTATCCGGGCTTGAATCCGGACGCGTGGCCTACGCAGGGCTGGATGTCTTGGAAGAAGAATGCTTCGTCAAGGAACACAAGGCGTTGCTGTCAGAAGACTTCTCAAATAGCTGTGACATTAAGACGTTACTAGAAGATCATGTACTCCTGGAGAAGCAGAATGTCCTAATAACCCCACATAACGCTTTCAACACCACTGAAGCCCTCCATAGGATACTTGAGACAACAATCGCCAATGTGGAAGGCTTTCTACGAAAGAAACCAATAAATAGTGTGAATACAGAAGTGCGCAAATGAAAGAATCATACACGATGGTAGGAGCGAAAGTCGGAGTCGCAATGACAGTCATATTGCTATTGCTGCCAGTGATACAGCTGATGTACAATGCCGCAAGCTGGATAGGCGGATTCTTCAGGTCATTCTTCGGGTTCGCTTTGACTGAAGAGGTATGGAGACTGCTCACATACGCCCTGCTGATAGGATTATGCGCATTGATAGGGTATATCATCGAGCAGATGAGGAAATAATATGCCACACAAAACGGTAAAACGAATCATGCAAAAGTACATGGCGGGATTCGCCCTTCTTGGAGGACTTGCCGTGTATGACGGATTCGTGCGTATCCCAGGTGAGAGTTCAGATATGATGCTGGCGGTATCCGCGCTTATCCTGCTAGTATGCTTGAAATGCATGTTTGTGATCATAGGGAAGAGACAGATGCGGGCGGAGAAACAGGCAAGACATTAATCCTTCCTGATCTTACACACAAAGAACCCTTCTGTGTCGTTGTCTTGGGGCCAGATCCTCAAGGCGTGCAACAAATCCTGATGATACTTCTTCTTCTCGAACTCAAGGATAGGTGGGGAACGCTTGATGTCTAGATCAAATGGAACTATCTTCGCGTTTGGAAAACACTCCAGAAGATCTGTGACCACGCCCTCATTCTCTTCAGGTTCACATGAACAAGTGCTGTAGACGATAGTCCCGCCATCATTCAATATATTGAAAGCCGTCTTTAGAAGCTGTTTTTGAGTAGCGGCTAATCTTGTGACCATCAGAGGATTCCAGATCCTCAAAGTCTTAAGCGACTTTCTGATCGTGCCAGTGCCAGAACAAGGAGCGTCAACGAGAATCTTGTCAAAGCGCTGTTTTGACTTCTCGAAACGTTGACCAAGCATCTGGGTGACGATGATGTTTGTGAGACCGCATCTTTGGAGATTGATGCCTAATGCCGCTATCCTGTCACCTTTGAAATCATTGGCAATAAGGACACCTTGGTTCTGCATATACTGACCTATCTGACTTGTCTTTGAACCAGGAGACGCACACATATCCAGGACGATGTCACCCGGCTTTGGATCAAGAACCATCGGAGGGATCATGGATGCCGCTTCCTGGATATAGATGTAGCCCAATGAATGTTCTGTCAAGTTGCCTACATCTCTTCTTCCTTCTTTATGCTGGATCCAGAAACCCTCCTTACACCAAGGGATGGGAGTGAGAATCCAATCGGGGAGCCTTGCTTTTAGGGACGCGATATCCATCTTTATCGTGTTAACGCGGATGGAACGACGAAGCCATTTCGCGCAGATATCCTTAAACACATCCCAATCAGTGAGCTTCCTGTAACGCTCCTCAAACGCCGGCTTGAACACAAGATCTTCCATGAGAGGAAACTATAGGCTTGAGATTAAAAGGTTGTGTCTATAATTGTTTGACCATATAAGGGCCTTGCCTTTGGTAACCTATCTTACGATAATAACCTCGGACACCGACTCCACTGATGATGACCATCTTAATCTTCCCATTTTGCCTTGCTATCCCCTCTGCTTTTTCCATCAGGAGCTTCCCAAAGCCCCTGTGCTGAGAAGCGTCACCATGCTTATCGCCTAATGGGACGGAGTGACCATAGACATGGAGCTCCCTTATGATAGCAGAGTCTTTGGTGATCTCTTCCCGATTAGGAGCGGCGGGGAATCTAAGCCTCGCAAAACCTATCAGCTTATCAGAGTCATCTAGACTTATGAAGAATTCTTTTCCCCCTGAAGAATCGTACTCCAAGATGTTAAACTGGGGGTCTTGGATCTTAACGTCCTTGATCTCCCTACAACGGATGCATCTGCATCTGATGCCAAGCTCTATCGCTTTACGCTCCACAGCTTCCCTCAAATTAGTCATGTTCACGCCGCCTTCGATCATATCCGAAGGGATGTCACGCTGAACACGCATGACACGACAATATTCCGGGATGAAAGCCTTGAATCTGGCAAGTAGGTCTGCGGCTTGCGCGGTTGTGATTGGATGGAAAATGCCTGCTTTGAAATCATCATAGAGTATTGAGTCTTTGACCACGATACACGGATAAAGTTTGAGCATATCAGGACGAAAGTCTGGATCATCAAAGAGTGATTTTAGGCCTTGAAGGTCTTGAAGAGTATCTTTTATCCCTGGAAGACCTGGCATGTAATGGAAGTTGAGCTTGAAACCAGCGTCTTTTAGCTCCTTGATAGACTGCTTGGTCTGGGCCACAGTGTGACCTCTGTTGATAGCATTTAGGACATCATCATACACAGATTGAACGCCTAACTCTACTCTAGTCGCGCCAAACCTCAACATCTGATCTGCGTGAACTGCCAGACCCCAATCCGGCCTTGTCTCTATCGTGAGACCTACGCACTTGATCTTTGAGTGGAGATCGTTGTAGTCCTGCTCTTCTTCAAGATTTGCGGTCTTATCTTGTCTGTTCTTCGCTATCTTCGCCCAAATGGATGTTATCCTCTCGGGGTCACCTACCTTTCCTGGAAGCTCAAAGAACTCCTTGAACGCCTGAAGGTCGAAAACGTCCTGCTTGAAGAAGAGCCTGCTAAAGTCATTCAAGGCGCGAAATGCCTCCGTGATGACCTCCTCTTGGTAATCTTTTGGGAATGAGAGGAAAGTGCCACCCTGTATGATTAATTCGATCTTATCAAATGAGTGGCCGGTGACTACATATTGCTCCAACCGATTCCAGACGATGCGATAAACGTCGTATTCATTCCTTAAGGCACGCCTTGCGGAAGGCTCCTTGCCGGTATACGATTGGCTCATGCCTTTTTCCGTCAGTGATGGGCACATCCTGCAAGCACCATGAGGACAGGGAAAAGGCCTTGTCATGATGGCGATCGGAGATACACCGCTTAGAGTGCGCACCGGCTTTGTCAAAAGCAGATGACGCAACTCCTCAAACATATTGTCATCTGAATTCAGGAGTATCTCTATATCTGTGGGGACCTCCTTTAGATGGAGCTCTCTGGCCAGGTTTAGTTTGAAGCGCTGGAGCGTCTCCTTGTCCGGATGATTAGACCTGACAAAGGTAACCAAACGATCGATAGCTTCGTCCATAGGAGGAATCAAGCGTGCGGGTTAAAAAAGATGAGTGCCAATGCTTGAAAAAAAAGCCCTGCAACACGTTTATATATCCAAAATCGAGGGCAAAAACAATGGTCGTCTCCCTAGCCCTGATTGCCGCCACAATGATAATAAGCCTAGCTGTGCTGGTGAAATCATCCGACAAGATGCTTGACGCGCTTGCGAATTATTCCAAATGCGTAGGGGTGTCTGAATACCTCGCAGGCTTTTTGATACTGACCATCGGAACAGAATTGCCCGAGATGGCATCATCGCTATCTGGCGCGCAACTAGGGGCTGGCGCAATAGTGATAGGAACCATACTTGGCTCGAACTTCTTCAAGATGCCACTCATGGGAATTGGGCTGATACTACGAAGAAAGATGAGAGTCGACATGGACTCCATGGGCAACGCCCCCCTCACCACATTCCTCGCATGCGCACTCCCACTATTCCTGCTTTTGGATGGCAATGTGACCACCAGAGATGGCATCATCTTGTTGATCGCTTATTTCGCATACGTCCTATTGATGTGGCAAGGAGAGCGCGAGAAAGGCACGATGAAAAAAGACCTCCCGATGATGTGCCTGCTCCCAGACATGGTAAAATTCTGGATCTGCCTCGTGCTAGTGTTGGCATCCTCGATAATCCTAGTGTTCGCCACAAAAATCCTTTCTGATCAAATCAGCATGAGCCTTTTTTGGGTCAGCTTCTTCATACTAGGGATAGGATCAGCCATGCCCGAAGTGAGCGTGATGATCCAGTCTGTCCGTAAACGCAAAGCGGCATTCACCCTTGGAAACAACTTTGGAGCGATGGTCACCAACTCACTGCTCACCATAGGAATGGTCGCGGTAATAAGCCCATTCTCTGTAGATCCGTATCCTGTGATACCTACAGCCGCCGCGTTCCTGCTAGGTTTACTCTTGATGTTCTTTGCCATCGAGCGTGAAGAAGTGACATGGAAACATGGGATTGCACTAGTGGCATTCTTCACGCTGTACTTGGTCTTAGAGTCCTATATCGGATTATAAGGAGAAGGAAAGAGCAAAACAACTATTTCTTCTTCTTGCCGTCAGCCGCGATCTTAAGACGCGCATTCTCATGAGCGATATCAAGCATCTTCTGATTTATCAAAGCAAACTTATCAGAAAGATCAATAATCTGGTCGACTAGTCTGTCTTTTGAACGCTCGAAATTGGTGCGAAGCTCACGGAGTTCTCCATCCTTACCCTGGACGTGGCCTCTTGCCTCTTCCACCTCTTTTTCTAAAGAGGCTATACGGCCCTTCTGACTGACAATGATCTTCTCCTTCAAAACATCAGATTGACTACGGAATATATCCATGAACCCCATGACTATCACCCATTTTTGTAGAGGATAACGCCATAAACGCATATATAAACGTTTCTCAATAAATTTATAATTGTATAGTTCCGTAATTAGTTGTCACTTCTGCAGTATACAGATCAATCATTTT